>JAAFJK010000033.1 GCA_013298105.1 Cytophagales bacterium | reverse complement strand
ATAACCAAAAGGGCAAGTGCAACTAAAATAGTGAACTGCCAAGCGAGTTTTGAGCGTAAGCGCATATTATTTGCAAAGGGCAACTATTTAGCCCCCAGCCCCAAAGGGGAGTTTTTGTGTAAGTTTGCATTAGACTTCTTGCGAAAGTGCTATTTCTGATACCTCAACCCTGCCCTTCTCCAAATGGAGAAGGGTTAAAAAGACTTTCGCAAGAAGTCTATTTAAACTTGCCTACCAAAACACTAAAATAGGCGAAAATTGGAGATATTTCTCCCCTTTGGGGCGGGGGCTAAACAATGACTGCAAAGGTAGTATTTTCTTTTGTCAAAACTTACCTACCAAAACTAATATGTGGCTGATACACCAAATAAGCACTTTTTTGTTAAAATATACGTGAAAGCCAAGTCAGGTATCACAAAAATTCTTGTTTGCGATACATTCCCCCCTGTTGTACTTGTGGTCAGTCTTTCTTATTTGTTCGCGGTCTTTTTTTCGGATTGACAACCGAAAAAAAACGAACATTTAACTAAGACTGACCACTTAGTCTTGCGCCAGTATTTTTTTATTGCCACAAAACGGTATAATAACTCACAGGCGCACCCGCAAGTCGGCTGGGCAGGTGATTGTCTAAGGTTACGTGGACACTTTGAACATCATTTCTTTGAAAGTTGCGGAATACGCTTGTAAGAATTCCTCTGTCAAAATAACAGGGGAAAGGATTGCGACATTCTACATGGGCTTCTTTTTGGTCTTCGCTGTAGCTGAGGAGCTTGTAATACCTATTTTTGCCTGTGGCATCAGGTTGGTACAAAGCATCTATGTATTGTAGGATTTCTTGTAAATCGTGGGTAGGCAAGGTGGCTTGTGCCAAGATATTTTTACCAATGTTAAAAAGCCAATGGGGACCCATTTTTTTTGAAATATCTTGCAAGACCTGCAAATAGCTTTGGAGGTTATACCATGCCTCTGGCTGTGGGGCTTGGAAGTTGTGGGCTGTCAAGATGTCTTCTACCTCATGGGATTTATCAGCTATACTTGCTACGAGTGCGCAAATGAGGCTACCTGATACTACAGATTCCATGTGCTTAAAATTAAGAAGTGAGTAATAATATATTCAAATTCAGGGGTTTGTGTTTCATGAACTGTGTTGCAAAAATAAAACCTTTTTTGGAATGCTCATGTTAAATTGGCATTTTTTTTTGTTTGAAGTGTATTTGAAGGATAATAATATTATTTTTTGTAAATTTGCGGACAGCAATATGCCAATTAGGAACGAGTAAAAAATAACTTGAGAATATTTAGCCACGCTGTAAGCGTCTGTTATCGAGCTTTTACGCAGTTAGGCAATACCAACAGACGCTTACAGCGTGGCTTCGCGTGAGTGAAATTATCATGTTATTTTATTTTCATTCCTTACATTTTATTAAATATTTATGCTAAACTTTTTTTGCCCTTTTTGTAATCAAGGAGAACACACAAATACGCGCCCTACAGGTTCATTGCCAAACAACTATGAGGGTAGGTGGCAAGACATTGACATAGCACATACTTGCCCAGATTGTCAAAATACTTTTCAGATAAATGTCCGTACAAGCCTCGAAACAGGTAAGTGGCTATTCATCAACCAAACGCCCAAACCTCAAAAAGTGGGCTTCATCTGGTATGCGATGGGGGCTATCAACAGTGCTGGCATAAAAGTTTCGGCTGTTTGCAAAGATGAGATATTTGCAAGAATGATTGGACTGAGCCACAATCGAAAACATACTGAACGTTTGTATCTACTCAAGATTACTTCAGAAGGTTATTTCAATGAAGAAGGCAGAAAATTGGCAGAAAATGTTGATGATAAACAAAAAATAAATTATTTGGAAATTTTATAAAATATGTGGAAAATAGCCCATTTTTGACTGTTAAGGAACGAGTAAAAAATAACTTGGACATTTTTGCTTATCTTTTATGCTTATACTTCGTTGCAATATTCATTACAAAACACCGCTTTGCGCTTCTATTGCGCCTTGTCTAAACACAAAATATCGT
>JAAFJK010000272.1 GCA_013298105.1 Cytophagales bacterium | reverse complement strand
AGACTATTCTGTGAATCAACGCGCAGACATCGAGCCAGACGCGATATATTTTGAACCTTTAATCAAAGATGCGCTCGCACAACTCGCTGAAGATAGCCCCGAACACTACCCCAAGGTAAACTTTCACTTGGACATTGTACAAGAAATGCCTTTCAATACAGACAAGGCAAGATTAGAAGTGATTATCAAAAATTTACTCTCGAATGTACTCCGATTTTATAAACCTCAAGCTGAACAGCCTTTCTGTGATATTATCTTGCGTATAGACAATTCTGTGGCTACTTTAGGAGTCCGCGACAATGGCATAGGTATCGGTACCACACACTTAGATAAAATATTTGATATGTTTTATCGTGCTACAGACTTGCGCGTAGGCTCGGGCTTAGGCTTGTTTTTGGTGCGAGAAACAGTCAATAAACTACAGGGGAGCGTTCGGGTGGCTTCTATCATGGGCGAAGGGAGTATCTTTACGGTTGAATTGCCTGACTTGAAAAGTATGTAGGATTCAGTGATACAATCTTTGTTTTAGGAACGAGTAAAAAATAACTTGGACATTTTGCTAATCTTTTGCACTTATACTTCGTTGCAATTTTCATTACAAAACACCGCTTTGCGCTTCTATTGCGCCTTGTCTAAGCACAAAATATCGCGCAAAATCCTGACCATCTTATTTTTTACTCGTTCCTTATTTGTTTTTTGTGCCTAAAAGTATAATTTTTGCGCCCACAGTGCGTTTTTTCAGCATAAATCAAAAATCGTAAACATCTTCCATGTACAAAACCCTCTCTTTTTTAATGGTAGCCCTTTTTTGGATAACTACCAACTCCCCAAGCGCAGTAGCGCAAGATGCCAAAGCCAAACAAGTCCTTGATGCGGTAAAAGCCAAGTACAAAGTGATTGCCGCTTTTGAAACCACTTTTATCTGCAATATGTCAAGTCCCAGTACAGGCACTTCAGATACCTACGAAGGAAAGCTCGCTGTAAAAGGAAACGCCTTCAGGCTCAAACTCCCCAAGCAAGAAGTCATCACTGACGGCGTTACGCAATGGACTTACAGCAAAGATGCCAACGAAATAACCATCAACAATTATGCACCCGACCCTGACGACATCACACCCAATAAAATCTATGAACTCTATGAAGCAAACTATGAATACAGCTACATAGAACTCAAGAGCGAGCAGGGCAAAAACTACCACATCATAGACCTGAAGCCCAAAAATAAAAATGCCCAATTTTTCAAAGTGCGTATGAAAATTACGGAAAAATATGGCATCAAAGGCTGGGAACTCTTTGAGAGAAACTCCAACAGATACCTCTATCACATCAAAAAATTTGCGGAAGTAACCGTAGGCGCACCCTACTTCAAGTATCAAAAAGCCGACTTTCCTGCTGGACATACTGTAGAGGATTTGCGCTAAATATATTTTTGTGGCAGGCTGGCAGCCTGCCGCTACAACTTCAACCCTCATACCCCCCATGATGTACCAACTGATTGCAGACTTTCCGCAACAACTCGAAAAAGCCATAGCTTTAGGACGCACTATTACCGCACCTACACCCGCTCAAGAAATCCGAAATATAGTCGTAGCGGGTATGGGTGGCTCAGGCATAGGCGCGAATATCGTAGAAAAATTGGTAAGCCAAAGCCTTGCATTGCCGTATCAGATTACCAAAACATATACAGTGCCTGCCTCCGTAGGCAAGCATACGCTTTTTATAGCCTGCTCTTTTTCAGGAGGAACTGAAGAAACCCTTGCCGCCCTTGAGCAAGCCGAAGCACAAGGTGCGACTGTCTTTGCCATCACATCGGGAGGCAAGTTGCTGGAGATAGCTCAAGCCAAAGGATATGGTCATGTCATCTTGCCAAACGAAGCCCCTTGTCCGCGTGCCTTCATAGGCTATGCTATAGTACAACTTTTGTATGCTTTGCACAAGTTTGGCTTCATAGATGACAACTTTGAGAAAGGACTGGAGGCAAGTGTAACACGCCTCAAAAATACCCAAGAGAGCATACAAAGCCCTGCCAAAGCCCTTGCCTCCCGCTTCAAGGGCAGGCAAGTCATACTTTATGCAGACCAACAAATAGAACCATTGCTTGTCCGCTTTCAGCAACAAATCAACGAAAATGCCAAACAACTTTGCCACATAAACGTAGTCCCCGAGATGAACCACAACGAACTCGTGGGCTGGGGCTTGCCTGCCGAACAGTATGACCACATGGCACTCCTTTGGATAAGACACAACAACGAACACAACCGCGTAGCCAAACGCATTGACATCTGTAAAACACGCCTCAATTCAAAAGCTGGAGTAGCTTTAGAAATTAACGCTGAAGGCAATACAAGCGTGGAACAAGCCTTGTATTTGATACACCTTTTTGACTGGGTGTCTTACTATTTGGCAGAAGAAAATGGGGTAGATGCCTTTGAGATAGAGCCTATCATTTACCTAAAAAATGAATTAGCGAAGTTTTGACCTTGCCTACCCAACAGCCACAAACTGTTGGGTATTTTTTGGGGTACTCATAAATCCTGTTAAACAATGACTTCTTTTTTTACTTCAGGAAAAAGCTCGACTGCTTTTTTTAGCAATTTTTTATCTTGATACAGCTCAAACATTTCTTTGTGTAGATTGAAGGAGCGTTCGCCTTGTTGGGCTTTGCGCTTCAGATAGCTCCCATCTTCTTGCATCAGATAAGCATTTACATTGTCGCGCATATTGGCGTGCAAAATATTGATAATTTGCTGTTTTACAGCCTCATGCGTGATGAGGCATATAGACTCTATGCGTCTATCAAAACTGCGCACCATCATATCTGCACTGCCTATATAAATTTGTGGGTTATCGATATTTTGAAAATAAAAAATACGCGCGTGTTCCAAAAAATCGCCTACCATAGAGCGCACTGTGATATTTTCGCTCAAGCCAGCTCTTTGCGGTCTTAGACAGCATATTCCCCTGATAATCAACTCTATGCGCACACCCGCTTGAGAAGCACTATAAAACGCATCAATGATTTGCTGGTCTTCGAGTGAGTTTAGCTTGATGATGATACCACTTTTCTCTCCTTTTCGGGCGTGTGCTGTTTCATTTTCTATGAGCTTGATGAGCTTATTGCGCATATCGCGCGGGGAGGTTATCAGATTTTTATATTGATTGGGCTGTGAATGCCCTGTGATGACATTAAAAAACTCCGAAACGTCTTGTCCGTAGGCTTCATTGGCAGTCAGCAGGCTTACATCTGTATAAAGTCGTGCAGTATTTTCATTGTAATTTCCACTTGAGAGATGCACATAGCGTACCACAGTGTCTTCTTCTTTGCGGACTATGAGGAGCATTTTGGTATGTGTTTTATACCTACTGATGCCATGTATCACAAAACAGCCTGCTTTTTGGAGGCGTTCAGCCTCTCTGATATTGTTTTCCTCATCAAAGCGTGCCTTGAGTTCAAAAAGTACCGAAACGTGCTTGCCGTTTTCTGCCGCTTTCAGGAGGGCGTTCGTGATACGTGAATTTTTGGCAAGTCTATAAATCGTAATTTTAATAGCCAAGACTTCACTGTCTTCTGAGGCACGCTCGAGTAGCTGTAGCAGTGGCTCTACAGTATTGTAAGGGTGATGCAAAAGCACATCACGCCCTTTGAGTAGTTCGAATATATCTATTTCTGGCTCCTCCATACCTACAGGTAGCGCAGGGGTAGGCAAGGGCGTATGTCTTTCTGTGAACTCAGGGTGATGCGCCACCCCCATCAGGGCAGTATAGTCCAACAGTCCTTCAAACACAAAAACATTGTCGTCTTCTATTTCCCATTTCTTTTTCAGAATCTTCATCATCCATTCTGAATAATTGCTTTCTATCTCAAGACGCACTACGCGCCCCATTTTTCTGATGCGGACTTTGCGCTTGATTTCTTCAATAAATTCATCTTCTACATCATCACTTTCCTCGATGCTGATGTCGCCATTGCGCGTGATACGAAAAAGCGAAACAGCTTCTATTTCTACATTTCTATAGAGTTTGTCCATTTTCCAACGAATAATCTCCTCTATGGGCAGGAAAGCCAATTCTGCATCTCTGTCAAATTCATAGAATCGGGGCAAGTTTTGAGGCACTTGTACAAAAGACAATTTGCGTTCATTTTTACCATTTTCTACTACGCGCGTTACTACCCCAAATATCAACGACTTATTCATAAGATTTGGAAAAGTATGATATCCGTCATAGAGCATAGGCGTAAGCATCGGAAAAAGCATTTTTTTGAAATGGCGCGAAACCTCTGAAAGCTCATCTTCTGTCAAATCTGCAATCTTCAGAATTCGAAAACCATTTTCTGCAAAATTTTGAGAAAGTACCTCTTGGTACAGTTGATTTTGTTCTTGATAAAACTGCTGACATTCTTGAAAAAGCAATCTTTTGAAAGGCTTTTCGCGCAAGCCAGAATAGTCTATTCGCTCCTTATCGTAGTCTATGTAATTGTAGAGGCTACCTATTCGAATCATAAAAAACTCATCTAAATTGGAGGCTGTAATGCTCAAGAACTTCATTTGTTCAAATATACTCCGTTTTTTGTTCTTCGCTTGGTCAAGCACACGCATATTGAACCGCAACCAACTGAGGTCACGACTGATAAAATTACTTTGGGTTACAAGATTCGAAACGCGCTCTTTGGAAATCATATTTTCTTGTCATTTATATTTACGCCCAAATATAGACTTAATTTCTATATCTACAAAATATGAAACAAAATCTACTCAAAATATAATATTCGGTAGGCAAGTGCTGTTCTAATATACACATCGGAAAGTGGTTTTGGGATACGCTTTGGCATGATGACGAGATTTTTCGTTTCGCCCAAAATAACAAAATCCCAAAACCACTTTCCGATGTGTATATACACATCGGAAAATGATTTTGGGAGATTTTGTTTGTATATACAAGTTTTTTTATTGTCTTGTCCTTGTCCACGTTTGGTGTCCCACCAAACGTACATAAGATGTGTATATATCGGTTGGTAATCCGAAAAAAAGACCGCGAACACCAAACACTGTTTTTGCCACTTTTGGTGTCTTACCAAACGTTAGTTGTAGAGTAGTCTGAGTATGGCTATCAAATTCAGACACGAGCCAATAGGCTCGCACCTGTAGCAAAAAATATACAGAACTAAACCGTCATCAATTCTGTTTCTTTTTTGGCAAGTAGGTCTTCTACTTTTGCAATGAACTCGTCTGTCATTTTTTGTACTTTTTCTTCGGCTACTTTGATAGCATCTTCCGAAGCACCTTCTTTTTGGAGGTCTTTCAGTCCGCTGTTGGTATCTTTGCGGATATTTCTGATGCTGACTTTGCCATTTTCGCCTTCTTGCTTCACTTGCTTTACAAGTGCTTTGCGCCTTTCTTCAGTGAGGGGTGGGACAGTGATGCGGATAATTTCGCCATCATTTTGAGGATTCACGCCTAAGTCGCTGTCGCGGATAGCTTTTTCTATTTTATTGATGAGCGTGCGCTCAAAAGGCTTTATGATGAGTGTACGCGCATCGCCCGAAGTAACAGAAGCGGTTTGGCTGACAGGCGTATCTATGCCATAATAATCGACTTTGAGTCCATCAAGCATATTGGGCATGACCTTGCCTGCCCGTATGCGCTGTAGTTCGCGGTTGATATGCTCAAGTGCTTTGCCCATGCTGTCGCGGGCATCATCAAGATACATCTTAATTTCTTCTTCCATAGTATTAAGGTAAGGAATATTAAAAATAGGTTTGTTTAGTTCATAGTAATCAACGTACCGACTGATTCACCTCTTACGATTTTGACTAAATTGCCTGCTTTATTCATATCAAAGACAATAATGGGCAATTCATTTTCTTTGCAAAGCGTAAAGGCTGTCATATCCATTACATTCAAGCCTCGTTTATAAACTTCTTCAAACGAAATGTTGCTAAAACGCTCGGCACTTTCATCTCGCTCTGGGTCTGCGGAATACACGCCATCTACGCGCGTACCTTTGAGGACTACATCAGCTTCTATCTCTATGGCGCGTAAGCTCGCGGCAGAGTCTGTAGTGAAGTATGGGCTACCAAGTCCTGCTCCAAAAATAACTACGCGCCCTTTTTCCAAATGACGAATGGCTCGGCGTTTGATAAAAGGTTCGCAGACTTGCTCCATCTTGATACCTGACATCAGGCGCGTATATACGCCCATGTCTTCGAGGGTACTTTGCAAAGCCATAGAGTTGATGACAGTAGCGAGCATACCCATGTAGTCGCCTTGTACGCGGTCTATCCCCAAACTTTCGCCTACAGACCCTCTAAAAATATTGCCCCCTCCTATCACTATAGCCACTTGGATACCTTCTTGGACTGCTTTTTTGATTTCTGTGGCATATTGGCGAAGACGGTTTGCATCTATGCCAAAAGATTGTTCGCCTTGCAGGGACTCCCCGCTAAGTTTGAGTAAGATACGTTTGTATTTCATGAGGTTTGAAACAAAATTTTGCAAAGATAGGCAAAAAAAAGATTTTCGTAATCGCAATCTCTGAAAAAATTAAAAACTTTGCCTACCCTTGCCCAGCGCGGAAGGAACCAAAAATTTCTAACAACTTCAAACCTCGTACCTCGTAGTCAGTCTTTCTTATTTGTTCGCGGTCTTTTTCGGATTGCCAACCGAAAAAAACGAACATTTAACTAAGACTGACCACTCGTACCTCAGATGAGTTCTCTGCGGTCTTTTATCATGTCATATAAGATTTCTTTTGCCCTGTGTAGTTGGGCTTTTACAGTACCAAGCGGGATATTGATTTTTTCGGATATTTCTTCATAAGACATTTCTTTGAAATAGCGCAAATCTACCAAGCGTTGATATTTTGGTGGCAACTTACTGACAAGCAACTGCATAGCTTCTATTTTTTGGCTTTTGATGGCGTTTTCTTGGGGGTCTGGACTGCTGTCGCGTATCTCCATGCTTACATCATCGCCCACTTCATCTTTGAAAGAGGTACTGATACTCATAGTTTCAAGGCGTTTGCGCCTGATGAAGTCAATGCAGTTATTGGTAGCAATTCTGAATAGCCATGTACTAAAAGTGTATTCTTTTTTGAATTTGTCTAACCCTCGAAAAGCCTTTGCAAAAGCCTCAAGCGTAAGGTCTTCAGCATCATCACTGTTTTTTACCATCTTCAGCATGGTGTGGTAGAGCGGTTTGCGATACCGCGCCATAAGTTCGGCGTATGCACGTTGGTCGCCTGTCTCGCGGGCTACATCAATCAAAGAAAAATCTTGTAAGGCTTTATCAGAAAATTGTTTATCGTCTTCAGGTAATAATTCGTCCATTGAGTTTGTCGTAGGTTTACAAAAGAGGTAATTTTGCGTGTAAAGATAGCTAATTTTTGGATTATTATTTTATTTTGTCCAAAAAGTATTGCTTTTTTTACGAAAACTGCTTTTATTTGCAGTTGTTATCATAACGACTATCACTCCAATTTATTTGACTTCATGACACAAGGCACTATCTTAGTAACAGGCGGTTTAGGCTACATTGGCGCACATACTGTAGTCGTTTTGCTTGAGGCAGGCTACAAAGTGCTTATTTTGGACAACTTGAGCAACTCAAGCCTACAAGCCCTGCAAAGAATTGAAAGCATCACAGGCAAAAAAGCAGGCTTTACACGCACAAATCTCCAAGATTATGCCAAACTAAAAAAAGTATTCAAACAAAATCCTGACATAGCGGCTGTCATACACTTTGCGGCACTGAAGTCCGTAAGTGATTCTGTGTCTATGCCTTTGGCATATTATCAGAACAATGTGGGCGGAATGTTGAACCTTCTGCGGGCTATGCAAGAGGCAAAAGTACAACATTTGATATTCTCGTCTTCTTGTACTGTCTATGGCGATACAAAAACGCTCCCTGTAAACGAACAGCATGGCTTTGGGCAGGCAAGTTCCCCTTATGGTAACACCAAAATAGTCTGCGAGCAGATGTTGCAAGACTTTACCAAAACTCAAGCCGACTTTCAAGCGATTTCACTCCGATACTTCAATCCTATCGGGGCGCACGATAGCGGTCTTTTGGGCGAAACTTCCAAAGGCACGCCCAACAATCTCCTGCCTTTGCTGTTGCAGAAAGCACTCGGCATACGGGACAGCTTTTCGGTCTTTGGCAACAATTATGCTACCCATGATGGCACTTGCCTGCGCGACTATATCCATGTGGAAGATTTGGCACAGGCGCACCTCAAAGCCCTCCAAAGAACCCTCGAAAAACGCCAAGATGCGCCATGTGAAGCCTTCAATCTGGGTACAGGCAAAGGCTACAGCGTATTAGATGTCATCACAACTTTTGAAAAAGTATCGGGTATTGCACTTTCCTACCAGATAGCCCCACGCAGGCAAGGAGATGTAGAAGCCATTTATGCAGACGCATCTTTGGCAGAAAACAAGCTCGGCTGGAAAGCCCAAAAATCGCTCGAAGACATGGTACTTGGCATTGGGAGCAATACTACAGCAATACTCAAAAAAAAAATAAACAAAAATGAATAGGGGCAAAAAAAAAGTAACCTATATCTTGTCCCATATCCAAAAAGCCCTCGCCTTTGAGTGGATAGCCGAATCACTTGACAAAGACCAATTTGAACTCTCTTTTCTGCTTCTAAACGAAGGCGATAGCTATTTAGAACAATTTTTGCTGGCACGCCAAATACCCGTTCAGCGCATAACTTACAGGGGCAAAAAAGACCTTTGGCGTGCTTTTTGGCAGGCAAGGAAGTGGCTCAAGGCGTGGAAAACGGAGGTAGTACACGCCCATTTGTTTGATGCCAATGTCGTGGGGCTAAGTGCCGCCAAAAGTTTGGGGATTCGCCAACGCATCTATACTCGCCATCATTCTACTTTACATCATGTTTATTTTCCACGTGCGGTCTATTACGACCGCTTCGTGAATTGGCTTGCTACAGATATAGTCGCTATCAGTGCGGTCGTACAGGCTGTTTTGGTAGGCAAGGAAAAAGTAAAACCCGCCAAAGTCCACCTTATCCCGCATGGTTTTGAGCTGTCCGCCTTTGAGTCTGTAACTGCCGACCGCCTAAAAATTTTACAAGACCGCTACGCGCTACACGCTTGCGCACCCATCATAGGCGTAATAGCGCGACATATCCACTGGAAAGGCATACAATTTATCATACCCGCTTTTGCCAAAATACGCGAAAAATATCCTCAAGCGCACCTTTTACTTGCCAATGCACAGGGCGACTATAAACCCGAATTGGCAAAACTCCTTGCCTGCCTGCCTGCCGAGAGCTATACAGAGATAGCTTTTGAGCAAGACCTCTACGCGCTCTATCAACTGCTGGACTACTATGTCCATACGCCCATCAATGCAGACTTAGAAGCCTTCGGGCAGACGTACATAGAAGCACTTGCGGCGGGGATTCCGTCTGTTTTTACCCTTTCGGGCATAGCTTCAGAGTTTATTCAAGATGGGCAGAATGCTTTAGTAGTTCCTTATCAAGACAGCGAAGCGATTGCGGTGGCTCTTACGCGCCTGCACGAAGACCAGACGCTTTGTCAAAATTTGGTAGAAAATGGCAAAAAAAGCATACACCCACGTTTTGAACTGCAAAATATGATGCAAAAACTTGAAAAATTGTATCAATGAAATTTTGCAAACAAAAACGGTAGGCAAGAAGTTTTATAGGCATGAGCAAAAATTTCCTTATCGTAGGGGGCAGTTCAGGGATTGGATTTGCCCTTGCCTCCCGACTGCTGGCAGAAGGGCAAAATGTATGGGTAGCTTCACGCCGTACCCCCGACTTGCCTGCCCAACACATAACCTTAGACATCACACAGCCTATAGGTGATGCCCTCGAGGGCTTACCCGAAGTATTGCATGGCGTGGCATATTGTGTGGGTAGTATCAATCTTAAGCCTTTTCACAGGTTCACAGAAGAAGAATTTTTACAAGATTTCCAACTCAATGTGTTGGGTGCAGTAAAGGTTTTGCAGGCGGTTCTTCCACGCTTGCGCAAAGCCAATGGCGCGAGTGTGGTATTATTCAGTACCGTTGCCTCTGCACTTGGTATGAACTTTCATAGCAGTATTGCGGTAGCAAAATCGGGCGTAGAAGGACTTTCAAAATCACTCGCGGCAGAGTGGGCAACGCATCAGATACGAGTAAACACCATCGCGCCCTCTCTCACAGATACGCCCCTTGCCTCCAAAATTTTGACAAATGACGAAAAACGAGAAGCCTCTGGCAAAAGGCATCCGCTTGGCAGGGTAGGCAAGGCAGAGGAAATCGCAGAAGTAGCCCATTTTTTACTCTCCGACAAAACCGCATGGATTACAGGGC
>JAAFJK010000531.1 GCA_013298105.1 Cytophagales bacterium | reverse complement strand
CGAAATCAAAGCTATACCTGAATTGCTCAAAGCATTAGATATTAAAGAAGCGACAGTAACCATTGATGCGGTGGGTTGTCAAAAGAGTATAGCCAAACAAATAGTATCCCAAGAAGGTCATTATTTATTGGCTGTAAAAAGCAATCAAAAAGACTTGCTTGAAGACGTTAAATATGCTTTTCGTACACATCAAGCGCGTTCAGTGGATGAAGAGTGGGAGTACGACCACGGTAGATTTGAAACAAGAAAATGTAGTATTTTACCTGCTGAACAAACGTTGATGCAGGAAGTTTTTGGGCGTTGGGAAGGCTTAAAAACGATAGTAAAAGTAGAAGCTAAAAGGATTGTAAAAGAGGTGGAGAGTATAGAAACGCGTTATTATATCAGTGATGAGGTAGTACAAAATGCAGCTTATTTCAATTCATTGGTACGTGGACATTGGAGTATTGAAACGCAACTACATTGGCACTTAGATGTAACTTTTAAGGAAGATGCGTGTAGGGCAAGAACAGGTAATGCGCCTGAAAATTTATCCACGTTAAGAAAATTAGCCCTACAAATGATTACACAGCATAACGACAAACTCAGCCTTAAGAAAAGAAGAGTGAAAGCCGCTTATGATTTAGATTATTTGAAAGAAATAATTCAATAAATTTCGTGCGTTTGCCTTAAGGCGCAATAGAAGCGCGCAAACAGTAAGATAGTGTTTTGTAATGATTATTGCAACGCAACATAAACGCAAAAGATTAGCAAAATTAGCAAGTTATTTTTTACTCGTTCCTTATTTCCTGTACTCCTTTGCTTTCTTTTTGGTTTCTTTGAAGTCATCTGAACTCCGTTTGATGTATTTTCGGAGGCGTGTATAGTAGATTTTAGCAAGTGCGGGATTGTTTTGTTGCTCTGCCATACGCGCGAGCGAGATAAGAGCTTTTTGGTAATAGCCTGAGTCATACGCCTCTATAAATTCGCCAAAACGGACAGTCATTTCATAATATCGTTGTGCCTCTGTGGGGTTGGCAAGGTATGTTTCGTGGATTTTGCCCAAAAAATAGCTTACCCATCTGCCTGTCATGGCTTCGTAGCCTGTTTGTTTGTTTTCTATTTTTAGGAGTGCCGCCTTGCCTACCTGCATAGCTTGTTCCCACGCACCTGCATTGTAGGCGCATACGACATAATAGCGGTCGAAAAAAGCATTTTCGGGATAGTTTTTTTGTAAATACTGTACTTGTTCGTAGGCTTTTTGGATATGCTGGCTTTTTTGAGGGTCACTCCATGGGGTTTGATGATAAATGCGTGTGAGAAAATGCATGGCTTCTATGCGCACAAAAAACGCTTCTTCACTTGCCTTATGGAGTTCGAGTAGCCCTACATCTTTCCTACCTTTTTTGAAAAGCGCGACTACAGGGCGCAAAAGTGGATATTCTTTTGCAATCCACACCGAGTAGTAGTTATAAAGTCCTTCGCCCAAAAGCCATTCGGGGCTAAGTTCTTCCCATTTTTCGGCATAGCGGAGGTATTTTAATGATTGCCTTGTAGCATTGATGGCTCGCCCAAAGTTTTTCCTATCGGCATAGATTCGCGCCTTAAAAGCATAAGAAGCAGAAAGGAAAAAAGAGCCTTGATAATCCTGTGTTTTGTCTTTTTTTTGAATGATGTACGCATATTCTATAGCTTGCTCAAAGTAGGCAAGGGCTTTTTCGTCATATTGTGTATCGTCAGGATTGGGCATCATCTTCCAAGATTCATTCAAACCCAGCAGGAAATAAGGCAGTGGGTGTTTGGGATATTTTTCAATCAGCCATGCATATTTTTTCTCTGCCTTGTCAAAGCTGAAGTTATACATATCGTTCATGGCATCTGTGGCATAGAGTTGTATAAAATGATTTTTGAGCAAATTCATTTCATAATAAAGGGACAGACTATCCGCCATGTATTGCTGTGCTTTTGTGGGGGCAGGCAAGAGCAAAAAAAATAAAAATAGCTGAAGCGTTTTTTTCATAGCAAACTGATAACGAAATAAAGACGAAACTCTTGTATCACAGACGGCTCGTCTGTGCGCTGCATTGCACACAGACGAGCCGTCTGTGCTACATGAAACGCGCTAAAATCTCTCGTATTTTGGTGGCTTCAATCAAAAAACCATCATGCCCTAAGTCCGAATCAATCTCATAATAAGTAGCTTGGGGGATATGCTGTGCCAGCAAACGTTGCTCTGAAGGAGGGAAAAGTATGTCCGAACTAATCCCTATCACGTGGGCTTTGGCGCGTATGCAGGTAAGGGCTTCTGCTATGCCTTGCCTGCCCCGCCCTACATTTTGAGAGTCCATCGCTTTGCTCAGTGTCCAATAACTAAAAGCGTTGAATCTTTTTTGCAATTTTTCGGCTTGGTACTGCTGGTACGAAATGGCGCGGAAGTTATCAAGATTATCAGACGCAACTTCGGTTTGGGTGCGCTGATATACAGCATAGTTACGATAAGAAAGCAACGCCATCGCGCGTGCGGCTCCCAATCCTTGCCTACCTGCTTCTGGCGAGGGTGTCTGCCATGTGCTGTCGGCTTGGATAGCCATGCGTTGCGATTCATTGAACGCGATGCCCCACGCGGAGTGTACAGCATTGGTAGCTATGAGAAATAGATTTTCAAAAACATCAGGTCTGAGGATACTCCATTCTACCAAGTGTTGTCCGCCCATAGAGCCACCACACGCCCATACTATGCGCTTGATGCCCAAGTGTATGCGCAATAAATCAAAAGCGCGTACCATATCGCGGTTCGTAAGCAAAGGGAAGGTATGGTAATAAGGCTCGCCTGTATTTGGATTTGTGCTAAGTGCATTGGTAGAGCCGTAACAAGAACCAAGCATATTCGCACAGACTATAAAATACTTCTCGGGGTCAAAAACCCCACCCTTGCCTACCACACCAGCCCACCAATCTTGCGCATCTGTATTGGCAGTAAGCGCGTGGCAAATCCAGACTACATTGTCTTGAGCTTTATTCAGCGTACCTGCGGTACTATAGCCGAGCTGTAGGGCAGGCAAGGTTTGCCCATTTTCTAACTCAAAAGGCGTGTTATGATAAAAAAACTGTAAGTCTTTTTGGGCATAGCTGTTTGTCATGAGGTGTTTTATTCTTTTTTGGCACAAATAAACACAAAAAATATTGTATTATTGTAAAAAAAATAAATTCATCTGTTGTCAAAGAAGTGAAGGCTAAAAAATATATAGATTGCTCAATTAACTCACTCCATAGATGTAAAAATTATCTTAATAATCTCTGATAGTTTAGGGAAGTATATGGGGGCTTTTTTGTCATTATATTTGCTTTTCTGAAATAACGTACTATATTTGCATAAAAAAGCCCCCTGCAACAGTTTTTCGGACATTTTGCAGAGGGCGATGGTTTCACTTAAACATAAAACTAACTGCAAATGAACAACAAAGTTTCGATATTTGCAAATGATGTGCAAGCTCCCATCAAGGTCGAGCTACACGAAAACGGAGAGTATTTCGTTTCTGCCAGAGAACTACACGAGTTTTTGGAAATTCAGACCAAATTCACAATTTGGTGCGATCGTATGTTTGCATACGGTTTTAAGGAAAATAAAGACTACTGCGTTTATTACCTCAGCAGTCCCAAAAATGGGACTGCTTCTGTAGACACAAAAACTTTGTCTTTGAAGCAAAAAGCGGCTATGGGATTTCAAATCGATTATTGGCTTAACTTTCGGTGCGCCCAGCACATAGGAATGCTACAAAAGAACAAACAAGGAGAAGTCATACGCGATTATTTCATCTCTTGTGAAGACCGTCTGCACCAAGTTCAAGCTCTCATCTCACAAGAGCAAGCAAATGAAGTAACCAATCTTCGCAATGACGTGGACAATGTCATGAAATTCTTGAATACAGAATTTCCGAGAGTGAAAGAATATTTTGAGTACGTAGATGGGCGCATAGACGACCTCGAGGCAAAACTAAGCACCGAAAATAAAACCCTCGAGAACACCGTA
>JAAFJK010000507.1 GCA_013298105.1 Cytophagales bacterium | reverse complement strand
ATATACGCTATGGAGATAGCTCGATTATTGTCAAAATCTACACTGAACAGCTCGGGGTGCAGTCTTATATCGTGAATGGAGTCCGCAGTACAAAAGCCAAAAGCAATAAAATCGCACTTTATCAACCGCTTACACTCTTAGAATTGGTGGTCTATTATGAACCCGAAAAGCAAAAACTTTTTCGGATTCATGACGTGAGATGTGCTATTCCTTATCAAACTATCCCTTTTGACATTCGCAAAACGACTGTCGCGCTATTTTTGGCAGAGATACTCAGCAAAACACTCAAAGAAGAAACTGCCCACGAAGCATTGTATGACTTTATAGAACGCTCTTTTGTGTCTTTTGATGAAGCAAGGGCGCAATTTGAAGATTTCCACTTTCATTTTTTGTTGGGTTTGTCTTCATTTTTGGGTTTTTTGCCCCACAGTGCATCAGAAATGATAACTCAACTCAAAGAAATACACAGATGGCGTGTACCTTTGGTGTATGAAGAAGAAATAGTAGATTGGCTCGAAAACACCCTGCAAACGCCCTCCTACACGCCCCTTGCCTCCGCATGGCGTGGGTACTTGCTTGATGTCATCATTGATTTTTATGGACTGCACATAGAAGGAGTCCAACAACTCAAATCATTAGACGTTTTGCGTGAACTTGGGCGTTGAGGTCAGCCAATTTGCATCAAGATTCACAAAATCGTCATAGACACAATATTCTGTAACGCTTTTGAGTATTTCAAAACCGTTTTGGGTAAGGTCGTCTGCCAGTTTTTTTAACGCTTCTTCTGCCTCTTGCCTGCCCAGCCCATAGTGGCGGACTGTTACGAAGCGTTCTTCTATGCCATTTTCTGTTTTTTTGAAGGCATTGCGAGAGATATGGGCTTCGTATTTTTGGCAAACTGTTTCTAAAAGTGAAGCCACAGACGCAAAGTCCGCCAATGCGAGCTTCAAATGATGCTCAAAATAATTTTCGGCGGGGTGGTCTGCCACTTCTGCGTTGTGGGCAGGCAAGCCTTCATTGAAAGGCGAGGCTTCTATCTTCAGGCGCACGACCTCAAAACCTTGCCTGCCCAACCGCGTAGCTATCTCCTTTACTTCTTCCAAAACACCCCCAAAAATGCCTTCATGCACACTTGAGGTCATTTGTTGCAAAGCAAAATCGCCCCTTGCCAGCTCTATCTGGATAGGCTTCAGGTTATTTTCTGCACAAAAAGACTGAAAAACACTGAAGTCTTCAGTATGTATAGATTTAATCGTGATGTGGGCTTCAAAAACGCCTTTGTAAGTTTGCATACCTTTTCTTGAACGTAATAGTTTTTGAATTTGTTGCTTTTTCGGGTTATCTTTGCGGCATGACAGTTTGGGATTTAATCGTTGCGCCTTTTGTGCTTTTTATCATCTTCAGTTTATTGTCCAATGCGCGAAAGGGCATCAAAGACCCCGTTTTGCGTTCTTATTTCAATTTGGCTTTTCGGGTAAAATTGATAGGAGCTTTTGGGGTGGGGGTTTTGTATCAGTTTTATTATGGGCGCGGGACAGGCGTAGGCGATACATTCAACTTTTACAGAGAAGGGCAACTGGTCGCTTCGGCATTTTTTGTTTCCCCTATGCTTTGGTTTGATGTTTTGACAGCTTCGCGTGAGGGGTATGCACCTGAAATATACCCCTACATAAGTCAAAACTTATATTTTTTGGAGGGAGATTTTAGGACTTTCAATGTCGTTCGGATAGCTTCTTTTTTCTCTATTTTGACTTTCAATACCTATTCAAGCATAGCATTTTTATTTGCTTTGCTAAGTTTTACGGGTGTGTGGGCTATGTACAGGGTTTTTTATGATATGTATCCTGCCTTGCATAGATCTTTGGCTTATGCTGTTTTTTTTATACCTTCCGTTTATTTTTGGGGGTCGGGTTTGGTAAAAGATTCTCTTTCTTTGGGGGCTTTGGGCTGGTTGTTTTATGGGTTTTATTTTACGTTTATCAAACGCCAAAAATTCAATACGAATATTTGGGTGTTTTTATTGGCAGTATGGGCTTTATATAACATCAAACTTTATATATTGGGTGCTTTTTTGGCTGGGGCAATGCTATGGTTTTTTTTGCAATACAGAGCGAATATCAAAAACCCGCTTTTGCGCTTTTTGATGTTGCCTGTGATGTTGGTGGCGGGTTCAGTTATAGGATATTATACACTCCTGCTATCGGCACAAAGTATCGAGGCGGCGGCAAATACAGCCCGCATAAGTTCAGAGTGGCTGGAGCAGATAGGGCAGAGAGAAGGAGGAGCTGTATATTCATTGGGGATTACAGACTGGACACCTATAGGGCTTCTTCCCAAAACCCCGCAAGCTGTTTGGGTGGGTATATTTCAGCCACACCCTTGGCAGGCACGCAACCTTATCATGCTTTTGTCTGCGGCAGAGGCTACTTTTTTCTTATGGCTCACGGCTCGTGTGCTATTCAGCCACAATATTTTTAGTATTTTCAATCTTTTTTTGGCGCGTCCTGTTTTGTTGTTGTGTCTTATTTTTACCATCATATTGAGTATCGCGGTCGTGATGCCCACGAACAATTATGGCTCGCTGGTACGCTATCGCATACCTTATCAGCCGTTTTATTTGGCAATGCTCTATATTTTAAGGTATGAGTTAAGCGGAAACAAAAAATTGTATTAGACTTCTTGCGAAAGTGCTATTTTATGGAGAAGGGTTAAAAATACTTTCGCAAGAAGTCTATTGATTTTGTAGTATGGGCAGGCAAGGCGGTTATTTCTGCCTTGCCTGCCTTTTTTTGTTATAAAAAAACTTGCCTACCAAGACACCCATTGGAAGGGCTGGTAGGCAAGTTTCGAATCGAGAGGGACATTATGCTACTTGCATAGTGCTTTTTTTTTTTTGAGTAACGAAAAACACGAGTTTCTTGTCGCAATCCAACTTTTTGTGGATAAAGCATTTCTGCACAAGCATCTTTACTTATGTATTTTGTTCACGAGTCGCAATCCAACTTTTCGTGGATATAACTGCTACAAGAAGTTTTAGATGACTTAATTGACTTGTCATTGTCGCAATCCAACTTTTCATGGATATAACTGCTACAACCTTGGGGTGAGATGACATTAGATGTTTCACTGTCGCAATCCAACTTTTCATGGATATAACTGCTACATTTCATAAAATGGGATTGAAATCAATCAGCTCCTGTCGCAATCCAACTTTTCATGGATATAACTGCTACTTACATGAGTTTGTATCATTTGGAAAATCATCTTCTGTCGCAATCCAACTTTTCATGGATATAACTGCTACAAAACTAAAATTTAAAATTATGAGTATCTACGAAGTGTCGCAATCCAACTTTTCATGGATATAACTGCTACGGTTTTGGACTCGGAACTAAAAAACTTCGATAGGTCGCAATCCAACTTTTCATGGATATAACTGCTACAAAAAATGAAAATAAAATTAGCGCAACTTCTCATCTGTCGCAATCCAACTTTTCATGGATATAACTGCTACATTGTTTGATGCTGACAATGTCGGCACACCTTATTCGTCGCAATCCAACTTTTCATGGATATAACTGCTACCTTTGTGGCAATTTGCCTTCGACAAATCCTCAGTGTCGCAATCCAACTTTTCATGGTTATAACTGCTACGATATGAGGATAATACTGCTGAAACAGAAAAAGTATTGTCGCAATCCAACTTTTCATGGATATAACTGCTACAAAAAGAAGCCCTAAAGGAGGCTCTTGAAAATTTGCGTCGCAATCCAACTTTTCATGGATATAACTGCTACCTGTGGTGAGCAAGGAGGAGATCCAGCAAGTATTTGTCGCAATCCAACTTTTCATGGATATAACTGCTACAAAACTTTCCTAATGACTTCTCCGTATTGTGTATGTCGCAATCCAACTTTTCATGGATATAACTGCTACTAAAGAAATTGTAATGAAATCAGAGTTCTCAGATGGTCGCAATCCAACTTTTCATGGATATAACTGCTACATTTTTGGAAAATGCAAGTTTTGTGAAAAGGAGATATGTCGCAATCCAACTTTTCATGGATATAACTGCTACGGAGAGTCAGTAGTTGGAAATTTGGTAAATCCTGATGTCGCAATCCAACTTTTCATGGATATAACTGCTACGCTCTACAAGTGGTCTTGCAAGACACAGCGCAAAAAGTCGCAATCCAACTTTTCATGGATATAACTGCTACTTATATTCAACAGTAAAGCCCTTAACGAGATTTGTCGCAATCCA
>JAAFJK010000588.1 GCA_013298105.1 Cytophagales bacterium | reverse complement strand
TTGGGTAGCGAAGTATAGCTAAAGAATAAAATTAAACCCAATTTTTTGAAATACCAACAGCGGCAGAAAATCGTGGAGGAAATCAAGGCGAAGGCGCAAGAGTAAAATAAAGCTCTCCAAAATGGAGGGCTTTTTTGTTTTTTTTGTAGCTTTGCAAAAATATTATGATAAATTTAAATTTTATATTAAAATTGATCAATATGAAACGTATTACTTCTTTTCTTGTCATGTTTTTGGGCTTTTATATACCTTTATATGCTCAAATGCTTGCCCTTGACCCCACTTTCAAAATAGACAATGGTTCTCGTTTTTTTTATGAGATAACTGAAGGTGTATTAGATGTGGCGACTTATCCTGATAATAAAGTTCTTATATCCTCCTCTAATGAAAGGTATAATGGACAATTAATCAAAGGATTAGTTCGCTTGAATGCAGACGGAACTATAGATAATACTTTTCAAAATGGAGGACAAACGAATATTTTAGGCTATGCCAGAAAAATATTGTTGTTACCTAATGGCAAGATTTTGCTTGTAGGTTACATGACAACTATTGGCAACGCTATTGTAAATGGTATTCTGCGACTGAATGCAGATGGTACACACGATACTACCTTCAACTCAGGTACAGGTGTGCTTAATGTAGTTGATAACCAAAAAGGTATTTTTGATGCTGCTGTGCAGAGTGATGGAAAAATTATTATTGTAGGTAATTTCAATACTTACAATGGTGTTACCAGAAACAAAATAGCTCGCCTCAATAGTGATGGTAGCTTGGATACATCTTTTGACGCAGGTATAGGTTTTACAGAAACCAATGCGTTCTATCATCCTACCAATGTAAAAATACAGCCCGATGGAAAATTACTGGTAGGTGGGAATTTTACTAAATTTAATGGCACAGACCAAGTAGGCATAGTTCGCCTGAATACAAACGCTACAAAAGATACTTCTTTCACCTTTACCACAATTGGTGCTATTTCGGATATAGCTGTATTGAGCAATGGAAAAATACTATTAGCTGGCTCAAATATAATTACCAACTACAGCACACCTATTTGGCAACGTACAGGAATAGTACGATTAAATGCTAATACGACAATAGATGAAAGCTTCACACAATCAATTCCTTCAGCAACTTCGCTAAATGGTGTGAGACGAATGGCTGTTCTTCCTAATCAAAAGATTATGATAACAGGTGGTTTTACAGGTTATTTGCGAAGGTTACATGAAAATGGTGTCTTAGACTCCACATTTCAAACAGATACAATTGAGATGTCTGGGTCCACTGTAGGTCATAGCTTTCGAGTGCTTACTGTACGCCCTGATGGTAAAATATTAGCTGGTGGAACTTTTTACAAATGTGGGCAACATTATGTAGGAGGTATCATGGGTACAAATGAAGATGGTTCTTTGATAAACAATCAAATGAACATGGTAGTAACTTGCTTTCATGCAGAAAATAACATTACTTTCGGTTCAACGGCTTATGAGGGTTCATACATTAGAGATATATATCTGCAACCTGATGGTAAATATTTAGTAGCTGGAAATTTTTCGGTCTATGGTGGCTTTGCCTCAACAGGTTTGACACGCCTAAATGCTGATGGTACGCCAGATGTCATATTTCAGACCAATGCCAAAAATGCGGTTGATGTTTGCGTTTTGACTTCAGTAACCATGCAGTCAGATGGTAAAGTAGTAGTGGGAGGTTATTGGAAAGATTTAAATAGCCCTGCCAATAGTTCTCCCAAAAAAGGTGTTATCCGTTTTAACACAAATGGTACAAGAGATAATACATTCACCGCATTTCAAGCACCTATAGACAATGAACCCTATATCAAAGTTTTAGCCCAACCTGATAACAAAATATTGACTTTGTATGAGAATGGCTTTGAGGCTACTAATATACATGATTTACAACGTTTGATGCCCAATGGAGGTTTGGATAACACTTTCCTAATTGTTCATAGCGAAGGTAGCGGTCTTCATCTTCTGCCGAATGGGAATATTCTTGTAGGGAATGGGGAGGTAAACGCAAATGGTATAGGTATTCCTATACCGCTGCCAATAGATAATTTATGGTTTAATGATAGCAGCGTAAATGCTATTGTGGTTCAGCCTGATGGAAAAATTATTTTGGGAGGAAGTTTTTGGGGAGAATATAATCATCCTAATCCTTCTCAGCCCGATGTGCCTTTCAGGAACTTGATACGTTTAAACGCTGATATGTCATACGATTCTACTTTTTATGCAGGAGATGGGGTAAGAGAACAAACCTTTGCTGACGCTGATTATCATATTTATGGATTGGCACTACAGCCTGATGGTAAAATCATCGTGGTAGGCAAGTTCAGGCGTTACAATCACTTACCTGTGGAGAATTTCATGCGACTTAATCCTGATGGCTCTCTTGATAATAGTGGGGGAGGCACTCAAGGTAGCACTTTTGTAGTCAAAAATTTACCGAACAATAAAATTTTGGTGGGCGGGAGATTCTTATACGTTCAGAATTCAGAACCCTCCATGCGCATAGCACGTTACGAAAATACCAATATAGTCGCACCACCCAATATTATGACAAGTATTGTGGAAACACCTGCACCAATAATTACCGCTTCTACAACAAGTGCTACCCCATCACTCTCTAAGTCTATGACCATTTGGGGCAGTAATTTGATATCTAATGTTACCACAACTTGTAGCTCTACAGATTGGGAATTCTCTATCAACAATACCACTTGGACATCTTCTTTGAACATTCCACAAAATAATGGTTTGTTAATAGGGCAACCACTTACCTTACGCGCTCGACTAAAGGCTGGAGTAGGTGCTGGCACAAAAAATGACACGCTTAAACTTTCAGCTAATGGGGCTACTACACGAAAGGTATTGTTGCTTGCGCAAGTATATAAAACTAATCAGAACATGACTTTCAACTTACCTACCCCAAAAACATACGGAGATGCGCCTTTTACACTCACTGCCACCTCAACAAGTGGAGAACCCATTACTTTCTCAAGTTCAAATACCAATGTCATAACTATAGCAGGCAATGTAGC
>JAAFJK010000422.1 GCA_013298105.1 Cytophagales bacterium | reverse complement strand
CCAAACCAAAACAGGCTACTTCAAAATAATATCCCGCTTCTCATCAAAATTCAAAGTCGTAAAAAGCCCCAAACCACCTGTAACAGTGGATTTGATGAGGGCAGGCTGGGCAAAAGGGTTTAGATTGCCCCTTACGGCATCTTCTACTGACTCCAGATAAGCAAAATGCTCAGGCAAAAGACTATACAAACGCATCGTTATTGTGTCTTTTTTGGCAAACACATAATCTGTATAAAATCCAAATTCTTTGCCCTCGAAAGCCGTATCAGGTAGCTCAAGGTCTGCGCGTTCGTTGATTTCTATGCGGGGCTTCTGCTTGTAGGCAAGGGCTTGGTAATAGTTTTTTACGCCAGCAGGGTCTGTAAAAAATACGCCTGCACTCACACTGTCTTTGCTATTGAAAACATAATCTGATTTACTGATTTTGATAGGTGTAATGAATTTGGTAGTACCACGCATTACGCGCCCTTTTGTATCGCGCACATATAGCTCATATATGACATTCGGCTGTGCCAACAGCTTTTTGGGCAAGGTGTAGTTATAGATTTTGCGCGTCATAGTGTCTATCTCTGTAACATTTTTTAGTGTATCTCGTATGCCATTGTAGGAAAGTACCACTACCGCCCCCGAAATAAGCGGATTCAGAGGCAAGGCTGTAAAAGATACGCTTTCTTGCAAAGTACATCGCAAAGGCTGTCCATCTTCGAGATAAAACTCCATCGCCATTTGGCTCTGGTGGGCAGGCAAGTCGAGTTCTATGGTCTGCTGACAACCAAAAAACGATAAACAAACCAAAACAATCAACAAAACAACGTTCATGCACATGAAAACATAAAATATAGGCATTATGTTTGCTACTAAAGATGTTAAAATCTACTGAAGATGTTTGAGAACCCATAAAATTATGCCTTTTTTTAGAAAAATATATTGTTTACTTGCCTACCTCCTCCTGAGCGCGTGGGGGCAGGCAAGTTATGCCCAAATCATAGACCGCGACAACAAAAACAAATGGAAAGAAGCCGTACCCAATAAAATAGACCCGCGCCCGCTTTATTTCAAAAACATCAACCGTATTCATTATTTCCGCGACCAAGAGCGCATAGACCGTATCCAAAACCTTGTCAAAAAA
Source organism: Cytophagales bacterium (assembly GCA_013298105.1). Taxonomy (GTDB): domain Bacteria; phylum Bacteroidota; class Bacteroidia; order Cytophagales; family Microscillaceae; genus RDXI01. The sequence goes on along the minus strand of JAAFJK010000422.1, from coordinate 14,917 downwards.
GATGCGCCACTCATGCAAGTCTATGACGCTTTGCACAAGTACGTCATGAATTTTGGGGTGCGCAATTTTAGAAAAGACTGGAAACTTATTGCCAAATTAGCCGAATTTGCCGAAAAGCTCGGCTACCAAGAAAAAGCCCAAAAGCTCTACTGGCTTGTTATACTCCACAATCGCGCAGGCGCAAGATGGGTAGATCCCAAGATATTCCCCCAACTTGCCTCCCAAGACTCCGCAGTCGCCAACGAACTCACAGACTATCTGCCTGTAGAGCTATACCACAATTACGCCAATCCAAAAGCAAACATCGATACGCTTGATGTCCCTGAAAGTGTTTATACAAGTATGGGCGACTCCATCAACTCCAAACATGGCGACTATGGTCCCGCGCTTACATCAGGAGATGCTTACATGATATTCACTTCACAGCGCAACTACAGGCGCGTAGGACCGAAGCTCATACCAAATGAAGACCTTTTTATCTCTCGAAAAGCCGACAGTGCCTATGTATCTGTCAGCGATCAAGGCTCACGCATAGATACTATTCCTTGGACACGCTCAAAACCACTCAAAGGCATCATCAATACCGAATGGAACGAAGGCTCGCCACGCATCAGCAAAGATGGCAAAACAATTTATTTTGCGCGTTGTGGTGCGCCCGATGGCTACGGAAATTGCGACCTGTATGTATCTCGTAAACAACCTGATGGCTCGTGGGGAAAAGCCTACAATCTTGGCATTTATGTCAATAGTCAGTCGTGGGAATCACACCCCACGCTTTCACAATCCGAAGATACGCTGTTTTTTGCTTCAGACCGCAATGGCGGTTTTGGGCTTTCAGACATATATTTTTGTAGAAAAATAGGTACTTACAGCACCAACAAGCAGGATACTATCGTGCGCTGGAGCAAAGCCCAAAACATGGGACCTTTCATCAACACCAAAAACAATGAAGTAAGCCCTTTCTTCCACCCTGTTTATCCTATTTTGTATTTCAGCTCCAATGGACACCCTGTCAATTTTGGAGGCTTTGATATTTATAAGACCATGTTGCGTGATGGGATATGGTCAGAGCCTCGAAACATTGGACCTCTTGTAAATTACAAAAAAGACGAATACTATTTTACTATAGATTCTAAAGCTCGCAATCTGTACTATGCCAAGACCGCCAAAGTAGTCCGCAAAGACTATCGCGCTGAAGGCGATACGATAAGCCACGAAGTTCTGAGTATGCACACTGCCTCCTTGCCTATGGAGGCACAGCCTGAAGCCACCGCAAAGTTTGAAGGTGTGGTAAAAGATTCTATCACAGGCAAAGCATTTGAAGGCATTGTATCTATCATTGACCTTGATGAAGGCATAGAAGTAGCCCCAAAATACCTGAAGCCTGATGGTTCGTACCGCTTTGATTTGATACGTGAGCATAATTATTTGGTCATCATTACAGGCGAAGACTTCTTTAGGGTAGAAAAGCAATTTCTCATGAAAGGCGATACTGCCATGACCATCACTGCCCAATCTATCAAATTCAAAAAGTGGAAATTTGAAGCCATTGAGTTTACAGAAGGTAGTTCCACGCTTGCAGACCAGATGAAGCCCGACTTGGATAAAGTGGTTGTTTTTTTGGCAGACCACCCAAACCTGAAATTGAAAATATCTGGACATACCAACATGAGCGGTAGCGCGGAAGGCAATAAGCGGCTTTCGCAGGCAAGGGCAGATGCCATTAAACTCTACCTCATAGAGCGCGGAAAATTCAAGCCAGACCGCATAGAAGCCATAGGTTATGGCAGTGAAAAACCTATCGTTTCAAAAGAAGAAACCGAAGACCATCGCCACATGAATAGGCGCGTAGAGTTTGAGATAGTGAAGTAAATGCAGAGGTTTTTGCTTTATTGCTAAATATTCTGTAGAACAGGCTTCCAGCCTGTTTATCATTTGAAACAACAGGCTGGAAGCCTGTTCTACAGTTTTGCCTCCGTAATGACTTTCTAAGAATCAATTTTATGCTTGATAATTTTGATAACGACATTACAACGTAGCACGATTTTTACGCCTTTGGGAACTATCGGCATTGAATACTAATTATTTATGTCGTTATCAAAGTGTGCCTTGACAAATGTTAAATGTTATTTCGTTTGCTACATTTGCGCTTTTTTTGAATAAAAAAGCTATCTTTGCACGCATAAATCAGCCGATACAATGTTACGTTATTTACTTTTAGTCCTTTTTGGAGGACTCACTTTTAGTGCGTATGCACAAAAATACACCATCAGTGGTACTATAAAAGACCTTTCTAATGGCGAAACGCTCATAGGTGTAGCCGTAGGCATCAAGGACACACCACAAGGGACTTCCACCAATGAGTACGGCTTTTACTCTCTTACCTTGCCTGCGGGCAACTATATGTTGGTAGCCAATTATGTAGGGTATGAGCAAAAAGAGTTCAGCATAGACCTTACCAAAAACCAAACACTTGACATTGAGCTTGCCCTCGAACCTATCCAAATAGAGGAAGTTACAGTTACAAGCAAAGAAGACGAGCCAGACCGCAATGTCCGCAGTACTGAAATGAGCATGAACAAGCTCGAGATGAAAACTATCCTCAAAGTCCCTGCACTTTTGGGAGAAGTGGACGTAATGCGTACCCTCCAGACCATGCCGGGTGTAAGCACTGTAGGCGAAGGCTCACAAGGCTTCAATGTGCGTGGTGGAGGCGTTGATCAAAATTTGATATTGCTTGATGAAGCAGTAGTATTCAATAGCTCTCACTTATTGGGATTTTTCTCTGTATTCAATCCTGATGCTGTAAAAGATGTAAAACTCATCAAAGGTGGCATAGGAGCGCAGTATGGCGGTAGGCTCTCGTCTGTATTGGATATCCGCATGAAAGATGGCAACAACAAACGCTTTGCAGGTACAGGCGGGATAGGGACAGTATCAAGTCGCTTGACTTTGGAAGCCCCCATCAAAAAAGACAAAGGCTCTTTCATAGTAGCGGCACGCAGGTCGTATGCCGATTTGTTTTTGCGCCTCTCGCCTGATGCAAACCTCCGCAATAATATTCTGTATTTCTATGACCTCAGTGCCAAAGGAAATTATACGATTGGCAAAAAAGACCGCGTTTTTATTTCAGGTTATTTTGGGCGTGATGTGTTCCGATTTGGGCGCGAATTTGGGTTCAACTGGGGTAATGGCACAGGGACTTTGCGCTGGAATCATATCTTTAACGAAAAACTTTTTATGAATCTCACAGCCGTTTATAGCAACTATAAATATGGCTTGGGCATACCCGAAGGCTCACAAGGCTTTGATTGGCAATCACAAATCAAAAGCTACAGCCCAAAATTGGACTTCAATTATTATATCTCGCCTGCCCATACCCTGAACTTTGGGGCGCAACTGATTCATTATGACATTCAGCCTGGTCGTGTAAAACCTGTAGGTACATCTATTTTCAACGAAATACGCTTGGACAACCAACGCGCCATCGAGAGTGCCGCTTATGTTTCGCATATCTGGAATCCCAGCCCACGTCTGTCGTTTGAATATGGCATTCGTTTCTCGAACTTTACGCTACTTGGGGCAGGCAAGTATTATGACTATGTAGGCGAACTTGGCGAAAGAAAAACACGCGCCAAAGAATATAGCTACAGCAAAGGCGAGTCTGTAGTGAGTTATCCCAATTTTGAGCCTCGCGCCTCTGTACGCTATAGCTTGAACGAAGACGCATCTATCAAAGTAAGCTACAACCGCATGGCGCAATATTTGCACCTTATCTCCAATACCACTGCCGCCACACCTACAGACGTTTGGACTCCCAGCACACGAAACATAAAGCCTGAAATAGCGCACCAAATCGCGGGGGGGTATTTTCAAAATTTGAAAGAAAATACCATAGAACTTTCTGCTGAAGTCTATTATAAGACCATGAGCAACCAAATAGACTATGTAAATGGTGCAAATCTACTCCTGAATGACGACCTCGAAGCCGAACTATTGTATGGCAAAGGTCGCTCGTATGGGCTTGAACTCTTTGCGCGTAAGTCGGTAGGCAAGCTCAATGGCTGGATAAGCTACACACTTTCTAAAACCGAACGCCAAGTCAATGGACTAAACCGCAACGGCTGGTATGCCGCCAAATATGACCGCAGGCATATTCTATCTGTAGTGGCTATCTATGATGCTACCAAACGCTGGAGTTTTTCGGCTAATTTTTCGCTCTCGTCTGGCATTGCGGTTACTTTTCCGAATGCGCGTTATGAATTTGGAGGGCTTATCGTGCCACACAACAGCAATGATGCCCGCAATAATTACCGCGTACCCGCTTACCACCGCTTAGACCTTTCGGCTACGTGGGATAGGAGCAAGCCTGACAAAAAATGGGCGGGTTCATGGGTTTTTTCTATCTATAATGTGTATAGCAGAGATAATGCTTTTTCGGTGTTTTTCCGCCAAAACAAAGACAATCCTACCAAGACTGAAGCCGTCCGCTTGGCTATATTTGGTGCTATGATTCCTGCCGTTACTTACAACTTCAAGTTTTGATATTTTGCACCTTGCCTACCCAAATGCAAAAAAGACATTCACTTTAGAATGTCTTTTTTACGTTTGGGCAGGCAAGGTTTTTTTTGTATCTTTGCAAAAAAAAGCCCCCAGCCCCAAAGGTGAAAAATTAATCCTCAACAAATCAACTTTCAACTTTCAACTCTCAACTTTCAATATGCAACCCCTCCCACTTGGTTCACAAGATTTTGAAGACTTGCGTTTTCGTAATTCGCTGTATGTAGATAAGACTAAATACGTCTTGGACATCATCAAACAGCCTAAATATATGTTCTTTTCGCGCCCCCGCAGAATGGGTAAGTCTTTGCTGTGCAGTACCATCAGGGCAGTATATGAAGGTAAGAAGCATCTTTTTGAAGGATTGTATATCCATGACAAAATAGATTGGGAAAATATAGTTTGTCCTGTGATTCACGTGGATTTTAGCCTTGTAAATACCAAATATTTGGAAGAAGGATTAAAACTACACATGGAATCATTGGCAAAACAGTTCCAAATTACTTTGGAAAAAGATTATAAATGTGATGGCATATTTCAAATTTTGTTACAAAAACTTTCCGAAAATGGCAAGAAAGTAGTCGTTATCATAGACGAATACGACAAGGCATTGAATGATTATTTGGACAATCCTGAAAAATTTGAAGCGCACCGAGAAGTTTTGCGTAGTTTTTATGGTATCTTGAAGCCTTATGACAGCAAGTTGGAAAAAGTATTCCTTACAGGCGTTTCCAAGTTTGGGAAAGTGTCAGTTTTCTCACAACTGAACAACATTACAGATTATAGCACTTACCTGCCCTACGCTACTATGTGTGGCTATACACAAACTGAATTAGAACATTATTTTGCAGACTATATCGCAGATACTACCCAAAAATTAGAAGTATCAAAAAATGCACTTTTACAAGAAATGAAACGCTATTACAATGGCTATTCATTCGATGGCGTAACGACTGTTTATAATCCTTATTCAGTATTGAACTTCTTTAAGTTACAAAAATTTCGTAATTATTGGTATGACACAGGTACACCCACTTTTTTGATAAAAGCCCTCCGAGAGCAAAAAATAAAGTCATTCGAATTAGAAAAAATACAAGCCGACCCTGTTGTCTTGGATATGACAAGTATAGAAATTACGAATGTGATTGCTTTACTTTTTCAAACAGGCTATTTGACTATCAAACAAATTATTCGGAAGAAAATGACAGAAGCGTACCGCTTGGGTTTCCCGAATACAGAAGTAAAACAGGCATTTTCACAATACATCTTATCGGATTATATGCAAGACGCGCTTGATTTGAATAAGATAAAATATTCTTCGCCTATGCGCGATGCACTTGAGAACAAAGACTTTCCTGCCATTCAGCAGATAGCGCAAGCCGTGTATGCCTCGATAGTGTATCAACTCCACGAAAGAAAATCTAAAGACAGCACTCAAACAAAAGGTGAGATAGAAAAAGCGATTGATGCTGAATCTGAACTGATGCGCAAAGAGATGTTTTACCACGCCCTTTTCCATGTGTTGATGAATGCGACAGGCTTCAGAACTGAATCCGAAATTTTGACAAACTTGGGCAGGATAGATATGGCAGTAGAAACGGACGAAACGCTGTACCTTTTTGAGTTTAAAGTAAACGAAAGTGCAGAAATCGCCTTTGACCAAATTATGAATAAAGGCTATGCGGAAAAATACCAAACGACTGACTATGAAATCTTTGCAGTGGGCATCAACTTCTCCACAGAAATACGCAACATTGAAGCCCTTACCTACCAAAAGCTAAAATAAGCCCTTGCCTGCCCGCGTGGGTAGGCAAGGGAATGTTTGGCTACTGCATATTTACTGCTACAGCAGTTTTGTCCCACTTCAGCCACATATCCACGCCCTTGCCTGCTTTTTGGAAAGAGATGGTAAACATTTCTACTACAGTATTTGTGGTAGTCGCAGGCACTTCCACGCGCATGAGGTCGTTTGCCTCTTTGTAAGAAAATGCCCCCCAATCGCCTACTGTTTTGTTGATGATGATAGTCCATTTATCTTTTTCAGGGATAGTGAAAAGCGAATATTCGCCTTTGGGGACTTTTTTGTTGCCTACTTGAGTATCTTGGGCAAATGTGATAGTCGTGGAGGCATTCGCACCTGTGCGCCAAACTTGGCTGTATGGTACAAGTTTCCCAAATATTTCCCTGCCTTTTTTCTTTGGCTGGCAGTAAGCTACTTTGATGTCCAAGTTGCCTTCGTTGAATTTTGCTTCTACAAAAGGACTAAAAGATTTTGTATATTGTAAAAGTCCAAAAAGGGCTACAGCCACAAATACTAAAATGCCTAAAACGATATAAATGATTTTTTTCATAATTTTTGAACGTATAAAATGTGGTAAAAGTTCAAGTTTAAGTATCTAATTTTTCCAATACAGCCTGCCAAAAATCAGTTTCCCAATCATCAAAATCATGACAGCCAAACGGTAGGCGATTTCCGTTCAGGCGATAGGCTTTCTGTGGGTACATCTCAAACGCAAAAGCGATGCCTTCGCTATAGGGTGCGATGGCTAATTGTTTGTGGTACAAATTTACTAAGACACTAAAAAAAACATCTTCGGGAATTTTTGCCTCCAGAATACGCCCTATCCACGCAGGATAGGCTTCTACTATGCGTTGCATAGCCGAGATGCGCCTTAGACTAAAACCACCATTGCCTACCTGATGGTGAGTAGCATAGCCCATTTTCATATTTCCATCTGCATTTTGTTTTCCACGCAAAGCCTTCATATACAACCAAGTACGTATGCCTCGACTGACGCGCCTGAATACATTTCGGTCTTTGTCGAGCCAAGTCGCGCCTATATAGTCATAGCCTTTTGCGCACCAGTAGGCAAGTTCATCTTTCAGCACGAGCGCATCAAGCTGACAAATAAGCATAAATTCATAGTCATAAAATCGACCGTAAAACTTTGTGGACATTAGCAGTTCGTTGTAGCCTGCAATGCCTGTAAAATAATGTGCCTCAAAGTATTGCGTTTCCAGCCCTTCCATATAGCTTGCCTGCAAACCTTCAGGCGCGATAAAGACTATAGGATAATGACACAAAATCCTTTTACAACGCTCCAGCGCGATAGCTTCCGATGCTTTCAGGTCATTTTTGTAAACAGGAATGACAACTACGACTTGCTTCATGGGTTTTGTAGGATTTTTTGATACAAACTTGCATATTCCTTGCCTGCCCGCGCCCACGTGAATAGGGCGGCGTGTGTTTGGGCTTTTTCAGCAAACTGTGTGTCTTGTTTGATGGTTTGCATACCTTCCACAAAAACTTTTGCCATATAAGCAGGCTCAAACTGTGTCCAATAGCGTGTTAGCTCGCCTCCCACTTCAGGCAAACTCGTAAGGGTAGAAGCAAAAACAGGCTTTCCTACAGAAAATGCCTCTATGATGGGCATTCCAAACCCTTCAAGCAGAGATGGAAATGCAAAGGCTTCGCAATGTTGATACAGCCAATATTTTTCTTCGTCTGAGATACTACCCGCCAATGTTACGCGGTCTTGCAACCCATGTGCAGTGATGATTTGGTTCATCTTTGCTACATATTCTGCATTGTCGGGTTTGCCTGCCACTACGAGCCTGTGGGCAGGCAAGAAGCGCATCATTTCTACCAAAGTATGAAAGTTTTTGCGGGGCGTGATAGAGCCTACTGTAAAAATAAACGGCAGACCTTCTTTTATAAAAGCAGGGCGAGGCGCGTTCGGATAGTTCGCTATAGCCACGCCATTGTGTATGACTTGTATGGTCTTGCCTTTGAGGTCAAGATGCGTGGCAATGTCTTCAGCTACATACTTGGATATGGCGGTTATTTGGGTAGCAAGGTCGATTTGTTTTTGGGCTATTTTGCGCCTGCGCTCGGCTTTGGCAGGCAAGTCTTCTTTCAAAAAATTCAGGTCGTGGATAGTATAAATGATAGGCGACTTAGACTGAAAAGGAAAATAATGCGAATTTTGGGAAAGTATATGCCACAAGTCATACCTTTTCAGGGTAAAAGGCAGGTGGTTTTTTGCTAAAAGCCGCTTGCCTACCTGCATCAGGTTTGGCGTATAGGCAGTGGGCGCGAAAAACTCTTGTCCTGTCGGGTAAAGCAAAAAATCATAAGCGCACTTTTGGGCATGGTGCATCAAAAGCTCTTTGCCTAAGTACAAAGAAAACTGCCCCAAACCCGTATAAGGATATTTGAGCATCGTCATATCGACCGCGATTCGGGGGAGTTTGGACATGGGTGGTTTATTTTTGATACTGCAAAAGTAATTTTTTTAATTGCAAAAAGTGGTATATTTGCGTTCAAGATATATGATAACTATGAAAAAACTTGGACTGCTACAAAAACTATGGTTGAAATACACCCATCGACAAGCCTACGACACCTATAAGATGGAGTATGACATCTTGAAACATGAGGTAGATTTTATCCAAAAATCAGACAAATTCATGGCTGTCGTACAAAATATAAACCCGCAAAATAGCCCCCCACCTTACACTTTCAAACATTCGGGCAATGCAGGAGATATTATCTATGCCTTGCCTACCCTGCAGGCATTGGGGCAGGAAAGTAAAGGAGATTTTTATTTGCATCTGAACCAAACAGGTGTTTATTATAGCGACCACCCCCTTGGCAATGTAATGCTAAATCAAAAAATGTTTGAGATGCTTGCCCCTTTGTTGAAGGCACAAAGTTATATAAATACTGTAGAACCATATTTTGCCCAAAAAATTGATTATGACCTTGATATAGTGCGTGATTCGCCTTTTCTGTTGAATAGGGGCGATATTTCACGTTGGTATATGCAAATTTTTAATGTCTTTCCAGATTTATCAAATGCTTGGTTGAAAGTAACACCCGATACGACTTATCAGTCGCACATTATCTTGGCGCGAAGTCAAAGATACAACAATCCCAACTTAGATTATCGTTTTTTGGCAAAATACCCCCATGTCTTGTTCGTAGGTGTAGAGAAAGAATACCAACTTATGAAAGAATCCATACCGCATCTTGCCTACCAACCTGTGCAGGATTTTTTGGAATTGGCGCAAATCATAGCGGGAGGCAAGTTGTTTATCGGCAATCAATCTTTCCCTTATGCTATAGCCGAAGCCTTGAAAGTAAAACGCATTTTGGAAGTGTATCATTATTGTCCGAATGTAGTGGTGCATGGCGCACATGGGCATGATGTATGTTTTCAGCCCCATTTTGAAACGCTTGTCCAAAAATTGTATGCCTAAAGCAGTCGTGGTTATTCCTGTTTACAAAGAAGTTTTACAAGAAAGTGAAGCCTTTTCGCTCGCAAGATGCCAAAAAATTTTAGGGCATTATTCGCTTGTGTTTGTAGCTCCTGAAGGCTTGCAGGCAAGTTATTTGGAAGGGCAGGAAGTGGTCTATTTTCCAGCGCATTATTTTGAGAATATCAAAGGCTACAACCGCTTGATGCTTTCAAACATTTTTTATACACAATTTGCAGATTTTGAGTATATGCTTTTGTATCAATTAGATGCCTTTGTGTTCAGTGATAAGCTGGCGTATTGGTGCGCGAAGGATTTGGACTATATAGGGGCTACTTGGATAGGCGAAAAAAGAACGTGGAAAGGCGAACGAAAATATAGGAAAAGAGTAGCTGAATACATTGCGCCCTTGAAAAACAAACAAAATGCTATGCCTGATATGCGTTTAGACTATTTGGGCTACAGGCAAGTGGGCAATGGCGGTTTTAGTCTTCGCAAAATTGCCAAATTTGCGAATTTGACACAAGAATACGCGGATTGGGCAGGCAAGGTGGTAGAAGCAGGGATTCCTGAAGATGCCTTTTTTGGGTATTTGCTGAATTTATACAAACCAAAAACCATCAAAACAGGGACTTACAAGCAAGGTATTCGTTTTGCATTTGAGATGTTTCCTTCGCGTGCTTATAAGCTGAATTGGTGGCGTTTGCCTTTTGGTTGTCATGACTTTGAGGACTGGGAGCCTGAATTTTGGCAAGGCATTTTTGCTAAGTTGAAGGACTAACCCAACAAAATCTCTACCAACTGTTTCAAATCCGTCCTTGCCTGCCAGCCCAAACTGTGGATAGTCTGCGGATTAGAAACGAGTTTTGGATATTCTGATTTGAAGTTGTGTAGAAACTCTATGTACGGTTCGGTAGGCAAGTTTGCTTGCCTGAAACACTCCTGTAGAAAGTCCATGATGCTATGCGTGATGCCTGTGCCTATGGTAGCTTCAAATACTTGGTCTTGATTCACTAACGTAAAAATGCCCTCCACAATGTCTTGTGCGAATGCCCATTCTTTTTGCACTGTAGCATCGCCAATCGTTATCTTTTCAGGCTTGCCTGCCAAGATAGCTTTGATTTTGTCTGTTATCATTTTGCTCACGTGGGTAGCGTGGCGATAGGGGCTTTCGTGGTGAAATAAATAACCCACGTATGCCTTGATACCCAAACGCCTGAAATAACGTGCCGCATAAACCGACTGAATACGCGCTATAGCGTAGGCATTGGAGGCTTCAAATGCTGTAGTTTCGCTGATAGGCTCGCCTATATTTTTGAACTGCACACCGCTTCCTGTTATCAAAACTCGGCTTTCAGGTGCGTATTTTTTTACGCTTTCTAAGATATTCAGCGTACCTGTAGAGATGGTTTCGTGGTTTTCAAAAAGAGCCTCGTGGCGCGTGGTAGAGTTCGCCGCAAGGTGAAAAATATAGTCGGGTTTCATTTTTACCAAACTTTCCACAAAAAAGCCATCAGCCACACTGCCTTTGTACTCAAAACCATCTGAGCGTGCTACAGTGATAGCGTCTATACCTTGTGCTTCACAAAGGCGCGTCATATAAATACCGTCTTGACCACTTGCGCCAAAAATAAGGGCTTTTTTCATGAATTTTTCAAAAAATGTAGGTAAGGTTCGATACTTTCTGCAAAACTAAATTTTTTAGCTATTTTTAAGGCATTCTGCACATAGAAATCATAATTTTTTTCAATCGTTTCGATGGCGTGATGTATATTTTCGGCAGTGGGTTTTTGGAGTAAAATGCCTGCTTCATATTCTTTGATGTAAGAAAGTCCCGCAATATCAGAGCCAATGACAGGTACACCTGCCGCGAGATATTTGAATAGTTTACCAGAAGGGGCGGTCTGGTAATTGAAATTATCAAATTCTTTGTAACGCATATCATAAAAGCACAAGCCTATCCTGAATTTTTTGATGAAGTCAAGCATATCTTTCTCTGCAATGTATGCAGTGTCCAAAATAATATTTCCATGATAATAAGCATCAATATGTTGCGTATAGATTTGGGTACGAATCTCATCATAGATTGTACCTTTAAAATGTACGTTGTATTGTGGATATTTTTCCACTAAATTCAGTGCGAGCGGTGCGCCAAATCCGCGTGAAGCTGTCCCACAAAACAGCAGGGTATTCTTTTCCTCTCGCGCAGGAATGTCTATTGGTACAAAAGTAGGCGCGTTTTGGACTAAAAAAGTGGGATGTTTGATGCCTTTGAAGACGTAATCGTAGCGGTCTTGTCGTTGGATAAAAACAGATTTTAGGTTGTTTTTATCACATCTTGCCTCATAAAGTGATTCAGTAAGCTCCAGCGAAAGGAAATGGACTTGCGAAAACCCATGTTGTTGTGCTATCCAGAGTGCCTCCCAATCTACAGCAATGTAGGTAGTGTAGGCTTGTTTTTGGGCAACCTTGCCTACCCTATTCAGCATCAGGAACTCTTGGTAGTTTTGGGCTTTTTGGGCAAGCCCACCTATTTTTTTGAAAATCTTGTAATATAATTTTTCTGCTCCTTTCTTTTTGCGTGAGATGTAATGCACTTTCCTATCTGTCAATCGGCTGAAAATAGTCGACTCAATAGAAATTATCTCTACCTCAAAGTCAGTAGCAAGCGCATCATACAAGTTCAGCACAGTAGGCGAGTAAGCAAGATGCTCAAAAGGTGCTAAGATACAGATTTTTGTTTTAGCCATTTTTTTGCATGACAAATGTGGCAAATGTATAATTGTAGCCCGCCATAAAAAAGTCGGGTTTGTCATATTCCCAAACGACTTTGCCATACAAGGCACAGTTTTGTGCTTTGGGCAATAGGCGTGTGAGCAAGTCTTGTTTGGTATAAAACCTACAATCCACTTCAGGTTTTTCATCACCCACTTTGTAGCCTTCTTTGAAGTCACAAGTCAAGACCATAAAGCCATCTTTTGCCAATAAATTGGCTATATTTCGAATAAAAATCTCGTCTTCTTCTACGTGTTCTATCACAGAAGTAGAAAAAATAATGTCATATTCTTGGTGATTGCGGACAGGACGCGTGATGAACTTTTCTAAAGGATAGTTCAAAACAGGGTCATTTTCTTCCAATTCAAAGCCTACTTTGCGTAAAGATAGACAGGCTGTATCCTCGAAAGAACCTGCACAAAGAATGCGCGGATTTGTAAATTTTTGTGCCAATCGGTAAACAGTATCAAATACAAACGCTTGTTGTACGTTTGCTTCGGGTATTTTTCTCTTAATCAAGTCAGGATTCAGCCGTTCTATTACTTGGATAGCCGTTTTGTAAGTTTCTCTTTTACGATTATCCAAAATAGTGTTATATTCTTCTTGCATTTCTACGGGCGTGTAGGCAAGTTTTTCTATAGTGGGAAAATACTCTATAGTTGGCTCTTGGTGGTACAGCCATGCACTTTCGCGTTTTTGTGCTTCTCTTTGTCGTTGGTGTTTCTTTTTGTTTTTGCCCAATTTGCGGTCATAATATCTATACAAACGACTGAAAATATCTGGGGCGCGATATACGGTACTTTTTTTGTCTATGTTTGCGGCTACGATTTGTTCATAATCCCAAATCAAATTTGCTTCAGAAAAATCTTTGACATATTTTTGTAATGGTTGTATGCCTTGTGCTATGATTTCTTTCAAAGACTTATCTTCTATGAATATGCTGGGCGTGCATTGCCCCAAATGCCTGAACATCAGGCTTTTGGTAAGTGCTATAGGTCTGCCAACTGAAAGTGCAAAATCAACTACACTCGACAAGCCACGATTTTTGTGTTCGTCATAAAAAAAAGCGTTCAGTGTATTTTTGGCTAAAAATGCTTGTAACTCTGCGGTAGTCAAAAAATCATGGGTAATCTCGAGTTTGATACCTGCTTTGCGCACTAAGGCGTGGCAATGTTGGGCTATGGCATTTGCCTTTGCACCATCTGCGTCCATAAAGTCGCTGTATGGAATATGCAGTTTAATAATGGCTTCCTCAAACTCATCTTGTACTTTTTCTATCAACTTTTCAAAGCCCTTGCCTGCCAAACCAAAACCAAAGCTACCAATGACAGGTACAGGTGTTTCTTGAAAAAGTGTGTTTTTGTATGGCAATACCAAACGCCCCGTTTTAAAAATAACGGGATTGCTCAAGACAAGTGTGGTATCAGGGGCAATATGACCATCAAACAATGTGTTGGTGGCTGTGTCGGCTTTTTCTTGCGTAATTTCATGAATAGTGCCTATTTGTGGCACATTCAAGGTGCGTGTGAATTTTTCAGTTATCCAAGGCGAAGTAGTGTCATGGTAATTGTAAATTACCATAGCAGGCTTATGAAGCTCAAAAACAGCTCTAAATTCAGCTTCAGAATTACATTCTACATATCGAAAGTCATATTTTGCAGACTTTTGCAGAGCCTGCCCAATATGATAGCCAAATTGATATACACCACAACGTTTTTTTTCTTTGTGGTTGATGTAAAGAATGATAGGTTTTTCCATGTCAAGTCTTTTTGTTTTTTTTTAGTGTTATTACAGTTCTTCTATTTCTTCGATAGTTAGCCCTGTCATTTTGACTATTTTTTCTATTGAAAAACCATCTTCTTTAAGCATTTTTACTAAAGCTCTAATTTTCTTTTCTGCTTCTTCAGATTTCTTTTCTGCTTCTTCAGATTGTTTTTTAATAATTTCTGCTTTTTCAGCGAGGTATAGCTCACGCGCCTCCTCGTCAGCCTCTCGCATCAAAAAGTCTTCATAGTCAGCCAGTTCTATTTTTGACCACAAATGCTTGTCCGCTTCTTCATAAGCCTCTTTGAGGGCTTCATTGTCTGTATTTTGAGGGATAAGTGTCAGATTTTCTGCATTTTTGATAAAATAAAGCCACTTATCTAAAATACTGTCTAATTCTGCTTCCGTTTTATGGAATTTGGGTAATTCTATAAAGTGAAATTCCAAGTCCGTAATTTTTCGCTCATGCGTTTCCAAATCAATGATGGCGTGTTTGGAAATATAGTGCGTGCCTCGTAGGTACTCATAGTTCAAAATACCTATGAATATGATAGGGTGC
>JAAFJK010000162.1 GCA_013298105.1 Cytophagales bacterium | reverse complement strand
ACACACCGCCAAGACCTGCCCCCGCCTTGCCTACTCACAACCCATCGCCAAGACCTGCTCCCGCCTTGCCTGCTCACAACCCATCGCCAAGACCTTCTCCCGCCTTGCCTGCCTGCTCACACCCACCAAGACTTGTCTTTTGAAGCCTTCAAAGGCTGTCTGAGAGCGCAAACCTTCTTGTAAGTTTGTGTAAGTTTTCCAAAAATTGCTTTTTTGACTGTAAGTTTTCTTTTTAGTAAGAAAATTTTACCTTACAAATATTTTGCATTTACAGTTTGTAGGTGCATTTTTTTGTAAGAAACGTTGTTTTTTGTAAGAAATGGGTATCTTACAATCTTTCTAAAAATTTGGAAATAGCGTCTGGTGTGCCTACCTTTGTTTTGTAAAAAGGGCAAAATAAGCGAAAAAATAACCCTCTAAACGGAAGTTTTTGGGCTTTGTTTTTGCCTCAAAAGCCGATATAGGGCAGATTTTGTACTAAACCATTATCCACCATGACAAACACTCAAATCAAATTTTGCGAAGTCTGCGGCACTTCCCTGCAAGGTAGGCGAGCCGATGCTACAGTCTGTTCGGACACTTGTCGAGCCACGAGAAATCAACGTAAATCACAACAAGTAACCCCGCAACAAAATAACTTTGCACCACCAAGAAGTGCGCCCCCTCCTCCTATAGAGGTACAAGCGGAGGAATGCTATGACTTGCCTGCCACTACCCGCTATGAGGCAGACTTCAGCCCTTTGGCGCAAAGTATCCTCAAAGAGCTGGAAGAAAACAAAAATCAGATAGCCCAAATCCAAAAATATGTAAACTCTTATACTATCACTTTTGAAGAAACCATCAAAGCCCAAAACAGCCTGAAGGAACAGCTTTTATCAGCCAAAAAGCACCATAAAAAACTTGAACAAAAAGCCAAAGCACTTGATTTGTTGGGAAAAGAAAACCTAAGTGCTTTTATAACTATATCAAATGATGAGTTTTTTGATTGTAAAAAGAGGGGGTTTAACAGCTATCTGGACGAAAACGAACAAAAAATAACCTATCTACAAGGTAGAATCCAAACTTTGTCAAAGGAATTGGAGGCGTTGCGCGAGGGTAGGAAAGAATACAAAGAAGTCCTAAAAATGCTTTTTATTCAGCAAAAACACCTCCTATCTCATAAATATAAGCCACTCCGTAGGCAAGACTTCCTACCACAGTCCAAAGTACCCGCCAATATTCCGCGCCCTCAAGTCGTGCCTATCCACCAAGACGAACCCACCACACCAAGCACCACACCCACGCCTGATGCACATACCTACACAGGCAAACAGGTACGCAATATGGCTCTATCGCCTATCCTACACTTGCCTTATGACATGAACAAATACTTGGGCGAAATAGAGCGCGATATGTGCTTGATAGGCTTGCAGGGTGATGCAGGGGCAGGCAAGAGTACATTTGCTTTCTTTTTGGCATATCTTTTTGATAAAATCGGACTGAAAGTAAAATATTTCAGTTTTGAAATGGGCATTTCTAACCAAGTCAAAAACTATATCAAAAGATTCAAACTTTCAGATAAATTCGCTATTACTGATGTGGGCAACTATACAGATGTTGAACTTGCGGCAAGTCAGTTTGATGTAGTAGTATTGGATAGCTTCGGCAAACTGTTTGAGGGCAATACAATAGGCAAAGTAGATGATTTGCGCAGACGCTTCCCCAACACCATTTTTGTAGGGATATTCCAAAAAAATGCTGAAGGTGGCACACGCGGAGGCAGTTCGTCTGTATATGATTCTACAGCTATGTGGAATATTGCACTCAAAAACAAAGGCTTGAGCAACGAAACACGCTTATTTGAAGTCGTAAAAAGCAGGTACGGCTCAAAAAACTTCTGCCTTGATGACTTGCTAACTAAATTCGTATAATCTACATGGCAACTTCAACAGCTTCAAACTTTACGCTCAAGCGGGTGCAAGATGTCATAGCTTCTATGAAATGGTGGGACTACATTATCTACCAAGAACCGCACAAACTCAATATTGTGGGCTTACGTAGTGCGGAAACACAAGCCAATGCCTTTGATGATACGATACTTGTTTTTTGGTATGATGACAATAAAAAACTGCAATTTCGTGCCTATCAAGCAAGTACAGACCCTGGCACGTTTTGGCTAAATAACCCTATAGAAGCACTTGGCACAGCCATTCTCAAAGGCGGACAATATGTGGAGGCGTGGAAGTTGATAGATACAAGTAGGTTTGGCTTCCCTACCCAAGAATTTTTGCAAATAAAGCCTGTTACTATCATACGCGACTACAATCGTGATGCCGTATTGGACTTTATGAATGGCAGGGAAACTACAGGCGAATATGCTATCAACATTCATACAGGTACAAACCCCCAACAACAAAGTATCAGCGTGGATAAATGGAGTGCAGGGTGCGTGGTATTCGCTATTTGGGCAGATTGGCAGGAGTTTTTGGGGTTGGCAAACAAACACAAACAGCTATACGGCAATGTCTTTACTTTTGCCTTATTTGATGAACGCGCTACCATACGCACCCAAAGGCGTTATGGTTCGCTTGCAGGCTTTTTGATAGTCTTGGGTGTAGCTTATTGGTTTTGGCGCAATAACTTTCTAAAAAAATAAATTCAAAAATATGTATCAAACACAAGAAGAAACAACCGAGCAGAATATCTTTAAAGATTTGTGGGAGGCACACAAAGATAACAAGAACACCAAAAAATTGATGTGGATAGCACTCATTATTGTACTTTTGGTGGTATTAGTTAGCACACTGCCCTTTGTTTTCAATGCTTTGGCGCGGGTTATCAGAAGCTACAAAAATCTGCAATGCGCTATCAAAGAATAATCCAAAACACCAAAGGGCGTATGCTAAACGTACACCCTTTGTTTGTTAGGCAGGCAAGTCTTGTAGGTTGATGTCGTTTTCGCGCAAAAGCGTATTCAATTCACGCAAATACCTATCACGCAAATACTTTGATTGCCGCACAGCAAGACTTGTTTCTGTATAACCTGCACCCAAAGACATCTTTATTTCTCTGTTGTACGTGGCTATCATACCCAAAAGGCTTTCTATTTGGGCGTATGGTATTGTTTCTACAATGTTCTCCATGACGATAAATTAAATGTTAGTTCTACAAATCCTTTCATATTGGGGACACCTACACCTTGTATTTTGGCGTTGGTATAAACAGTAAGCCAAGTATTCAAGAAGCCTTGATACGTTTCGTATTTTTCGTGTCCTTCAGGATAAATCCCTACTATATAGCTATCCAAGCCTTTGTCCTCAAGGTTATACGTCCAAAACTCCTCAAGGCGTTGTTGTGCCTCCATTTGTTCAAAAATGCTATAATCTATAAATGTAACCAAATCTATGTCCTTTGGGTTCTCTTTCAGGGTTACGAAGCTACCATTGAGCCACTGCACAAAGTTAC
>JAAFJK010000121.1 GCA_013298105.1 Cytophagales bacterium | reverse complement strand
AGGATTTCTTCAGTTTGTTGTCTTATTTCCTCATTTAAGGTCAGGAGTTCCTCATTTCGTTCTTGGATTTCGCGGGTGCGCTCCTTTACCTTGACTTCAAGCTCTGCTTGAGCTTTTACAAGAGAAGTTTCCCGTTCTTTTTTATATTTCCTATACTTGTCGCTGAGGGCAAAGGCGAGCAGGAAAGTTTCCATTGCCGCGCCAATTTCTACCATGTGTGTAGTCCAAAAATTGAACTCCCACGTACCCGAATTGCGCAAAGTAGTAACCATACCGCCCACGATATAGCAAGACCAAGCTATGACATAATATTTTGCGACAGGATTGCCTTTTGCCCAGCAAATGATGCCTGCTACAAGAAATAAGGGCGCACCTACAGACAGCAGATTGTTGGGCGCGGAAGGCATAATGCCCGTAATTGCCAACATCATAGCTATCACAGAGAGAGGTATGATTGCCAAAAGTGCATAGTGCGCTATTTTAGAAATTCGCTTTGCTTCTAAAAAAGAATTAGAGAAAATCGCCACAGCTATCCCCAAACAGCTCAAAGCCATACGCCCTGCATAAAAATTCATGACAGGTACATTTGCCCAAAGATATTTATGTCCATAGCCTGAAATAGTAACGATAAAACAAGCCGTAAAAAATAAAGTAAACACATACAAAAGATAGTTAATATCGCGGAGTGCGATATAAATCATCAGATTGTAGCAAAACATTATCAAAAATATACCAAACACAATGCCGTACCATACGTCTTCATGGCGGACTTTTTCATGAAAAAGCTCGTTTGTCATCACGCGCAGAGGCAAAAGTTTGGGGCTTGTACCTGCTATACGTACATAAAAAATATCTTCGCCTGTATAAAAATGCAACGGGAATGAAAATCCTGTATGTCTGCTTTGGCGCGTACTGTGTGGCAGATAGTACCCACACAAGACTTTTTCCCAACTGCTTTGCTTCTGTTGATAAAAAGCCACACTGTCTATGATAGGTAGTGGGATTTCAAGTATCCACTGCGTGGTAGGCAAGGTATTTTTGAGGTGTACTTTTGCCCAAACAGGATAGGGAATGTAGCCCAAGGAGATGCCTTTTTTAGCAGTTTTCTTGAATTTTTGTTGGATATTGGGTTTTAAAATTTGCTCAAACGAAAGTGTATGGGTAGAGTCTATCAGCACTTCTGCATATCTATCCAATTCATATACTTTGGTACTATCCACGAGTACAAAACTTGCCTGCCCCTGCACGAGGGTAGGAAAGTAAAAATACAACAAAAATATGAATTGGATATATCGCATAGAAAATCACACCAAACGTGGCGAGTTTATATTTTTAAATCATCATCTTCCAGTTTAAAGAAGTCGCCCATCAAGCTCATCAGTCTTTCTTTTGCACCTTGTCGTTCACGTTCTTTTTGCTCCTCACTGTAGTCGGAGGAGGCTTGTATGGTAGCTGTTTCGCGTTTTGCCAAAATTTCACTTAGCTGACTTAGGACTTCAGGTTGGTTATTGATGATGGGTTGTAAGGCTGTTTTGGATATTTTGCAAACCAATGTTTCAGAAGTAGCGCGGACTGTAGCTGAGCGAGGCGCACCTGTAAGCAATCCCATTTCGCCAAAAATATTGTTTTGAAAAAGATGTCCCACTATCAAGTTTGAGCCATCGGGCTGTTTTACCAATACATCTACCGAACCTTGTGCAATGATATACATACAGTTTTCTACTTCACTTTGAAAAACGATACATTCGGGCGGACCGTACCAAAGAAATTCCGCGTGTTCCGCCAAGTATTTATCGTCTTCTGGGGACATATTGGCGAGTGAAGGTACGTTATTCAAGAGCTTCATAGCAAAATCGACCTTGTTGCTTATGATGTCATACCCTGCGGGATAGGGCAAAACACCTTCCCTGCGCATCATGTACCAAATACTACTTAAGACATCATTTTTTACAAAATTCGTATTGTTTTGTTTGGTGTTTACAGATACGAGGTACTCACTGAATACGCTGTCGGCTTTTACCAAATTCACAATAGAATTTCCTGAAACGTACTGCGAGGAGTTGCCACATCTTTTCAATAAAGTACGAATCTTATCAGGGGCAAGCGTACTACGGACTATGACAGGTATATCTACTAATTTTTCAAACGTGGGTTTGGCGTGATTGACATAGTTTGAGTTCAAAAAATTTTGGGTAGGAACAGTAAGTAAATTATTGTCATTCGAAATCAAGCGAATGGCTCTCCAACCTATTGAGTCCACCGTACCCTCTGCATCTGGCATACTGATATAGTCGCCTTTTTTGATGGGTTTATTGATGTTCAATGAGATGGCAGTGATGGCTTTTTTGATAGGGTCTGCCGCTACAAACGCGCCTATCGCCCCCGAAGCTCCCAGAGTAGTCGCTGTGCCACTCAAAAGGTCTGGGTAATACAAAGCCACTGAAGCCAAAAGTGCAATCGCAAACATTAAACCACCTACGATTTGTTGCAAAAACGAAGGTACAAGCGGCTGTCGTGTTTCTTTGTCAATCAAAATGCCATTCCAAACAAAATATCCCAAGAGGGTATTTGCCAAATACGCTATCACAAATATATACGTGGCAGTAAGGCTTTTGTCTATGTCCGTTTCTATTTTGAAAGAGCGACTCCCGTCTGGAAAAAACACCTCAAGTTTATTTTCCATACCTTTGCGGATAATCTCAAAACCATAGTCATTGAAGACTTCAAATATATGCAACCATGTGCCTTTTAAAGCTGATATAAGTGATAGCCCAATCAAGATAGCCAAGGTAAATAGGACATTTTTGGACTTTTGCTGTAAGGGCAACTTCATAGTCAGTTGCCAAAACAAAACCAATATCAGGGCTAAAATCACATAAAGCCCCACAAAAATTAGGGCATAATAGAGGGTATGCATAGTGTGTGAGAGGTTTGAAATACCTTGATTATTAAACTTTTGTAAATACGTCTTCGATATTTATTATTTTTTTGGCAAAATAAAACAAAAAAAACTTATATACAAAGTATTTCTTATGAAAAAAACCACATCTCACCATTTTAGGCAAGATGCGGTTCGTAGAAAAAACAGACAATCGTCCCGTTTGAACGAAGTGCCTGTTCGACAAAATGACACCAAATTATGCCTAATTTAAAGCAATCATAGTGCCAACGTCTGCCTGAATTTGTTAAAAATGCTACATAGCGTATTTTTCGGTGGGCAGGCAAGGTGGGTTTTATTTTGCGCTGACCAGTAGTGTTATAATTAAAAATCCTCGTCTAAGCTAAAAGAGTGCTTAGTGGTAGAATTGCTTGTAACACCCGCTTTTTGGTATTCAGCTACGCGGTTTTCAAAGAAATTGGTCTTGCCTGTAAGCGAAATAAGCTCCATGAAGTCAAACGGATTGGCGGTGTTGTAGTGTTTTGGTACGCCCAATCTTACCAGCCAATAATCCGCTACATACTCTATGTACTGTGCCATGAGTTCAGAGTTCATGCCTATCAATCGGACAGGCAAAGCATCTATGATAAACTCTTTTTCAACTTCTACCGCCTCTAAGATGATTTGCAAAACACGCTCTTTGGGGAGTTTTTCTTGAATATATCGATTGTAAAGCAAGCACGCAAATTCGCAATGCAGGGCTTCATCTCTGGATATAAGCTGATTCGAGAAGCTCAATCCTGACATAAGTCCACGCTTCTTCAGCCAAAATATAGAGCAAAAACTGCCCGAAAAGAAGATTCCTT
>JAAFJK010000595.1 GCA_013298105.1 Cytophagales bacterium | reverse complement strand
AGGTACGTATCAGGCAGGCAAGTTGCAAGGTGTGTATAAATATTATGCACAAAATGGCAACCTTATTCAACAAAAAAACTATGCACAAGGAACAGAAATCTTGCCTGACTGGAAAAAAATATATGTAGAAGGTGATGTGTATTGGGAGAAAAAAGAATATGCCAAAGCCATACCTTTTTATTTGCAGGCTTCAGAAAAACTTGCGCAAGCGGGAGGCAAGCAAACCAAAGATTATACAAGCATTTTGAGCGACATAGGCTTGTGTTACAAAAACCAAAAAATGTACGAAAAGGCATTGCCGTACTTCATAGAAAGCAGGCAAATCCGCGCTACACTGATAGGCAAAGAAAGTGATGATTATCTATCTGTTTGCAATGAATTGGCTTTTACCTACCAACGTATGCAAATGTACGACAAGGCACTCGTGCTGTTTGAAGAAATCAGTGATGCAAGAAAAATAAGCACAGGCGCGGAAAGTGCGGAATATGCTACAGCTTTGCAAAATTTAGGCTCGCTCTATGAGAAAAAAGCAGATTATAAAAAGGCAGAAAATCTATACCTTACAGCCAAAGATATTCGTGCTAAAACTATAGGCACACAACACAAAGATTATATTTTGACTGTCAATAATTTGGGGGCTTTGTATGACGAAATGAGCAGATATACAGAAGCTCTTGCCTACATACAGGAAAGCCTCGCGGGATATGAGCGTTTGGCAGGCAAGGAAAGTGAGGATTATATACTCGTTTTACAAAACCTGAACGGTATTTATATCAGTTTGGATAGCTTGGATATTGCAGAAAAAACAGGTTTGCAAATACTTGCCTCATGGGAAAAATTGGTAGGCAAGGAACACGATAGTTATGCAAGTTCGCTCACACAACTTGGCGCGATTTATACACGCAAAAGTAACCGCGCCAAAGAGAGAATGTATTATACACAGGCTTACGAACTATACAAAAAACTGTACGGCACAAAACATATCAATTATGCAAGAGCTTTGAATAATTTGGCAATCTCTTATTTCAATCATGCAGAGTTCGAGGCATCTGAAAAAATGTTACAGGAAAGTTTGGGTTTATATGAGGCATTGGTAGGCAAGGCACACCCAAGTTATGCCAATACACTCAGCAATATAGCCGAAATACGCAGAGAAAAAGGCGCGTACCAACAAGCAGAGCCTATTTTTTTGGAAGTTTTGCGCATCAGAGAAAAGGCATTGGGCAAACAAAATTATGAATATACGATTTCCTTAGACCTTTTGGCAACGCTCTACAACATGATGGGAAACCAAACCCAAGCCTTAAAATTTGCGCAAGAAGTAGTGGATATTCGAGCCAAGATTTTAGGAAAAAATCATCAAGATTATGCACGTGCTTTGAATGTAATAGCTCTGATTTATGATGACCAAAAACAAACCACCAAAGCCATCGAAACCTACCAAGAGGCTATGAGTATTTACCAAAAAATAGGAAGGTCGAAAAGTAATGAAATGGCAACTGTTTTGAGTAATTTAGCCAATGTGTATGCAGATATGGGCAAGTATGACGAAGCAGAAAAGTATTTTTTAGAAAGTTTGACTATAGAAAAAAGCCTATTGGGAAGTGAGCATACTAAAGTTGCTGTAACACTCAATAACTTGGCGGGTATGTATGTAAGTATGTTGGAATATGAAAAAGCAGAAACCACGTATTTGGAAAGCAAACGCATCAGAGAAAAATTATTGGGCAAAGAAAACATTGAAACAGCAGGCGTTTTGAGTAATTTGGGGCTGTTGTATGTCTATGCCAAACGTTATGCTGAGGCTGAAAAAGCCTTGAACGAAGGATTGCGCCTAAAAACCAAACAAATAGCGCAAGTATTTCCGTATTTGAGCGAAAAAGAAAAGACCTTGTTTTACAAAAACACTAAAGCTAACTATGATGACTTTACTACTTTTGCCCTTGCCTACCACGCCCAAAAACCAGCTATTGCTGAACAAATATTTGACAATCAATTATTTACAAAAGCCCTGCTATTCAGCGAAAATAACAAAATACGCAAAGCGATTGCGCAAAGCAAAGACGAGTCTTTGATGCGTTTGTATCAGGATTGGCAGGCAAGGCGCGACTATTTGGCAAAAGTCTATCAGATGACTCCTCAAGAAAAAGAAAGCCAAAAAATAGATTTGGACAAATTGGAAGGCGAAGCAAACACTATAGAAAAGCAACTTGCCTACCAAGCCGAAAAGTATAACATTTCTTTGAGCGAAAAAAAATATACTTGGCGAGATGTCCAAAAAACGCTCAAGGCAGGCGAGGCTGTAGTAGAAATCATCAGTACAAAACGACTCAAAGAAGGTAAAAAATTCGAGTTTTTTGGACGCGGTTTTCGCTTTGAAGGCGGAAAAGAAGATGGCTATCCAAAAGTGGTAGAAATGATTTCGCGTACTGCCCCTGCGTACATGGCAGGTATTCGAAAAGACGATAAAATATTGACTATCAATGGCATAGATGCCAAAGGCAAAACCACTCAAGAAGTCGCAGATTTGCTCAAAGGCGCGAGTTGTGAAATTAAATATTTCTCTACACTCCTGAACAAAGAAACTACTGCTACAGTAAAGGCAGATTCGGTTTTCAAAATTAGCCAAGACACCTACAGAGTATATGTCGCGCTGGTGGTGAAGCCTGAAAGTACCTTGCCTGAATTGATAATATTGGACAATGGCACAGAACTCGAAGGCAAGTATCTCAACAATTACAAAAACAGCATCAAAGCAAAAAAAGCAGATAAATATTCCTATACCCAATATTGGGAACGCATAGAAAAGGCATTGGGCAAAGACGTGAAAAAAATATTTGTATCTGTAGATGGCGTTTATAATACGGTTAGTTTGGCTACTTTGCGCAATCCCACTACCGAAAAATACCTGAACGAAACCACTCAAATACAAGTCATCAGCAACTCAAAAGACCTTATCCGATATGCTGATGCCCCTCAAAATTTGGCAAAAAATACGCAAGATTATCAAGTCTA
>JAAFJK010000381.1 GCA_013298105.1 Cytophagales bacterium | reverse complement strand
AAATACGAAGATTGGGGCGATATTTTGCGTTGGTGTTTGACTGAAAATAGCCCTGGATTTTTCCCTTATGCGGGTGGTGTATTTCCGCTCAAGCGTGAGGGAGAAGACCCGACACGTATGTT
The DNA here is from genome assembly GCA_013298105.1 of Cytophagales bacterium. GTDB lineage: Bacteria > Bacteroidota > Bacteroidia > Cytophagales > Microscillaceae > RDXI01. Next base: position 6,020 of record JAAFJK010000381.1, on the reverse strand, counting down.
TGCAGGCGAGGGCGGACCCGAAAGAACGAACAAGCGTTTTCACTACGTTTCAAAAGGCTTGCCAGCCAAACGCCTCTCGACTGCCTTTGACTCGGTAACGCTCTATGGCGAAAATCCAGACCACAGACCAGATATTTATGGCAAAATAGGCAATTCAGGCGTAAGTGTGGCTACGCTTGATGATGCGAAAAAGCTGTATTCGGGCTTTGATTTGTGCAATCCAAGCACGTCTGTTTCGATGACTATCAATGGTCCCGCGCCTATGATTTTGGCATTTTTTATGAATGCCGCCATCGACCAACAGTGCGAGCTTTATATCAAAAAAGAAGGCTTGACATTGCAAGTTGAAAATAAAATCAAAGAAATTTATAGGCAAAAAGGCATCGAAACACCCAAATATGATGGCGAACTTCCTGAAGGCAACGAAGGTTTAGGCTTGATGCTTTTAGGTGTAACAGGCGACCAAGTGTTGCCTAAAGATGTGTATGAAAAAATAAAAGCCTACGCCATTTCGCAAGTGCGCGGAACAGTACAAGCGGATATTTTGAAAGAAGACCAAGCGCAAAACACCTGCATTTTCAGTACAGAATTTGCCTTGCGTATGATGGGCGATATTCAGCAATATTTTATCCACAATAAAGTCCGCAATTTCTATTCTGTCAGCATTTCGGGCTATCACATTGCAGAAGCAGGCGCAAATCCTATCACACAGCTTGCGCTTACGCTCTCGAATGGTTTTACTTTTGTGGAATATTATTTGTCGCGTGGTATGCACATTGACGATTTCGCGCCTAATTTGTCGTTCTTCTTCTCCAATGGTATGGATCCAGAATATTCCGTACTCGGCAGGGTAGCAAGGCGTATTTGGGCAAAAGCCATGAAGTACAAATACAAAGGCAATGATAGAAGCCAAAAACTGAAATATCATATCCAAACATCAGGCAGGAGTTTACACGCACAAGAAATCGCGTTCAATGATATTCGCACTACTTTGCAGGCTTTGTATGCGATTTATGACAACTGTAATTCCTTGCATACCAACGCTTATGATGAGGCAATTACCACGCCTACAGAGGAAAGTGTGCGCAGGGCAATGGCTATTCAGTTGATTATCAACCACGAATTGGGTTTGGCGAAAAACGAAAATCCTTTGCAGGGTGCGTTTATCATCGAGGAGCTAACGGATTTGGTAGAACAAGCGGTTTTGACAGAATTTAAGTCTATCAGTGAGCGCGGAGGCGTATTGGGAGCTATGGAGCGTATGTATCAGCGCAGTAAAATTCAAGACGAAAGTATGCACTATGAAATGCAAAAGCATACAGGCGAGTTGCCTATCATGGGTGTAAATACGTTCCTTGACCCCAAAGGCTCGCCTACCGTTATTCCTGCCGAAGTTATTCGAAGCACGACAGAAGAAAAGGAATTTCAGATAACTATGCGTGATGAGTTTCATACGCGCAACGCAGGCAAGGCAGGCGAGGCATTGAAGCTATTGCAGACTGTTTCGGTAGAAAATGGCAATATTTTCGAAGCCCTGATGGAAGCCGCAAAATATTGTAGCTTAGGGCAAATGTCGCAAGCGTTGTATCAAGTAGGCGGACAGTATAGGAGGAATATGTAGAAATTACAAGAATGTCCCTCAAATAATTTTGTTTTGGGGACATTCCAAAAATAAAAATGGTATTTCAAGCATTTTTATTAAAACGTTTATAATGATATGAAAAAAAAACAAATTTTAGAAGACAATGCTGTTGTGATTGATAAAAAACTCAATCAATACGAAACAGCTAAACTTTTTCCCAAAAAAAGTGGAAAAAATAAACACACTTATCGAACAAGTGCCTTTGCCTATTGTGGTAAGTTAGCTTCTTATTGAACCATAACCAATTCTACTGCTTTTCTTTTGACAGGAGAAATTTACCAATTTTTTTTGTATTTTTGCAAAAATTTGACGACGACATTGCGAATTTGTAAAAAATAGCGGCTTTGTCTTCCTGAGCAAAGCGAAGGAACTCGTTGTGAATGAACGAGTTGTAAGCGAACCACGAGATTTTTCGCTTTGCTCAAAATGATAAACTTTCAATGTCCCTATCAAACTAAAACCCAACATATACTCTCTCATGACAACTACATACGATTTACAAAAAAAAGAAAATCAAGTACAAATAACTAAAATAGAAGATGGTTATTTTCAAATAGATACCATTGTTGGTTTTCAAAAATATGAATTTCATTTGAAGCAAATTGTTTTTGTTGAAATATTTAACAACCAAAAAATAAGTTTGTTTTTTCATGGAGGAAGTATTTCAATATTTTACAATGTATATGATCAGATAAATAATAGTCCAAATGTAAACAACCAAAACCTCTTCAATATTGATAAGGCTTTGTTATTAGGTTAGATTATTTGAAAATCAGTAGGTTATACTTCTCCAACTCAAAAATTTTCCAAAGGCGTGTGCTTTTGGAAAGTTTTTGTATTTTTGCGGAACTTATGGACAGCGAAAAATATACATACGCAACCAATCACAATAATTTGGTTTACACTTTTCATAGTTTGGGTATAAATGGCATTATACTCAAAGTAGTTGTGTATGAAAAGATTGAAGATGGGTTTTATAATCTTGCTTTTGGGGATTTTGATGAAGAAACAGGCGAAATAAGCGATAAAGCTGTCTCAAACAATGGCGACACTATCAAAGTTTTAGCAACTGTTATCCAAACTATTCGAGATTTCTTTGTGGCTTATCCTGAAAGCTCAATTTTGATTCGTGGCAGTACAACCACTCGAACAAGATTATACCAAAAAATTATCAAGGATAACATAGCCACCATTACAACAGAATTCCAAGTTTTTGCGTTAAAACAGTATGAGGACGATTATGAGCCATTTAATGCTCGTGTCGAGTACCAAGAATTCAAAATTTATAAAAAACTATGAAAAAAGAACCTAAAAAGACAGCCATCGACTTGCAAGAAGCCATACGCCTCATAGAAGAAAAGTATGGCAAAGAGCCTTTGTTTACTGAAAAGGCAAAACACATCAAAAAGCGCATGGAGAATGTGCAGATTGCAGTGTAAGCCCTTGCTACCCAAATAACTCTCCTACTTTTTAGGGTGGGGGAGTTTTTAAAAATCTATTTTTATGAAATATCTTATAATTGTTATTCAATACACTTTTGCACTTGCGCTTGCACAGCATTTCCTGTTTCGCGTGGTATGCAAGTAGATCATGCCGTTTTAGTGGGTTGTACTTGCCTACTTCTGTCAGGTTTGTTTTTGATAGCTTCTGCTATTTTATATTCAAAAAAAGAAGAAGTAAAATTTTGAAAATCAGCAATTTATGTTCTTCTAACTCTTTAAACTTATGAACGAACAACTTTATGCCCAAATCGTGCAAGAAGTCAAAAAACTGAAAACAGTTGGAGTGTGTGCAAAACAAAACCCGTGAGGAAAATGATGCAGAAATTGAATTTTTGAGTCAAAAATTTCTTGCTATCAAGGAAAAAGTGGAAAATGCCTTAAAAAAGCCTATAGAGGTATGAAAAAGAAACAAATTTTAGAAGATAACGCTGTTGTGATTGATAAAAAACTCAATCAATAGGAAACAGCTAAACTTTTTCCCAAAAAAATGGAAAAAATAAACGCAAATTATCCCAATCAATATGAACCATAGCATAAAACACCCCAAAGTAACCATCGACCCTGAATTAGCCAAAATCGATGGCGGCGCATTTATGGCTGAAAAAATGGAAAGAGCGCAAAAACGTTTGGCAAACCTTGACGTGGAAAAACTACTAAAGTTGGTTAAAGAAGCAAACGAGAAAGGAGCTTAAGAACAAACCCACAAGACGTTTTTGCAGGTCTAAACAACTAAAAATCAGTAACATATCTTTTAATTACTTCAAATAAAATGGCAAAAAAGAAAAAAACAGCTACTAAAGCCGTATGGGGTTGGGTATTGGAAACACCCAAACCTACCATAACACCTACCTTCAAGGCTACAGTTGAAGCAACTTTTCAACCCTTGTTAGAAGCGTTGAAAATACAGCATATAAAACCTGAAAATACAGAAAATGACGAACTTTATGATAAGTATCCCACAGATGTTTATCTAAAATGGCACAAACATTTTGTATATGTGTGCCTTACCTACCGACACACGCACCCCCAAGCCATTTCGCCTCATTATGAAAGCCGTATAGTGCGTATTGAGTGCCACAACACCACAAGTTTTACGCTTAGTTATTTTCGACATACAGGGCAGTGGACGACATTATATTACAATGAAATTAATGCACAAGAAGCAGAAAAAGCCATTTTGGAAGACTCGTTTTTTGAGGTATTTATGTCACTAAAGCATTGAACTTGCCTACCCATTTTTCAAACAGCGTACTAAAAACACCAAAGGCTACCTTTTCAAGTAGCCTTTTTCTCATTATGCTTCTTCTTTTGCTACATCTGAAAGTTTTTTAGGAACTGCTACCGCCCCATCATACACGAATACGTCCATATAATTGCTTTCTGTGATGCTATGCACTGTATAAGGCACTATCATATTCGCAAGACTTTCCTCTATGCGTTCGTAGGCTTGTTTGATATTCAGGGCAGATACAAGCATAAAGTTTGATACTTTTTTCTCCTTGCCTGCTATTTCGTCGATGCTCATGTAGCTTACTTTACACTTGTACCAAGTGTCTGCATCTTCAAAATGGAAAATGTCTGCAAAGTTACTCCGTTTGAGGTCTAAGACCTGAAACTCTGAAGGTATGATGCCCTGCAATTCTTCATATATGCGGGCTTCGGCTTCTGTAAACGAGATGGCATCAACCAAATAAGGCTCCGTAATTTTGCGAACATTTCCCTGTTCGTCTTCTTTGTGGTACTTAATAGTACAGATAAACCACGTTTTCATGTTTTTTATTAAAATGTTTTCTATTATTTTTGGCAAAGATAGTTTTTTTATTTAAAAAAGCACAACAGGACAAAAGAAATTTAGGGTTGTCTGACAATTTTTGTGGAGTTAAAAACTGTAGTTGCGACTTTAGTCCAATATACGCCATTTATTGCGACTAAAATTGTCAGAGAACCTATAATTTTAATGATTTGTGCAATAAAAACAACAAATTAAAGCACAAGGAATAAAAATTTTAGAAATTCAAACAAAATACCTAACTTTGCGCTATTATTTTTGTAACACATGAAATTTACCCTCCAAGCTATCGCCCAAATCGTAGGCGGAACGGTAGAAGGAAATCCCGACACTGAAATATGGCAACTTGCCAAAATTGACGAACCTGCCCCTGCAGGCTCGATAGGCTTTTTTGCAAATCCCAAATATGAACCATACCTTTATACCACCAATCTTACCGCACTCCTGATAGCCAAAGACGTTATACTAAAAAAAGAAATCTTGCCTGCCCTTATCCGCGTGGACAACCCTTATACAGCTTTTACAGTCTTATTAGAAACTTACAGCCAAGTCGTGCAAAAGCAACAACTACAAGCAAAAAAAGGTATAGAGCAACCAAGTTTTATAGGCGAAAATACAATTCAAGGCGAAAATATATATGTGGGTGCGTTCGCTTACGTAGGCAAGGGCAGTACACTTGGCAACAATGTAAAGATTTTTCCACACGCTTATATAGGCGATAATGTAAAATTGGGCGACAACACTATAGTATATGCAGGGGCAAAGATTTATGAGCATACAGAGGTAGGCAAGGATTGTGTCATTCATGCGGGGGCAGTGATAGGCAGTGAAGGCTTTGGATTTGCCCCACAACCTGATGGCACATACAGAAATATCCCGCAACTTGGCAAAGTAATCCTCGAAAATAATGTAAGCATTGGCGCGAATACCACCATAGACCGCGCTACTTTGGGGGCAACTATCATAGCTGAAGGGACAAAACTGGATAACCTGATACAGATAGGACACAACGTAGTGGTAGGCAAGCATACTGTCATAGCGGCACAAGCGGGCATAGCAGGCTCTACCAAAATAGGCGATTATGTGA
>JAAFJK010000556.1 GCA_013298105.1 Cytophagales bacterium | reverse complement strand
TCCGTAATTTGTTCAAAAAGAAGGAAGAACTTTGTAGAATACTAACTATTGTATTTAGAACTATTACTATAAATTTAGCTCGTTTAACTCCTTTTTTATCAAAACAGGTAATTTTAAGAGTGTAAATGAATAAAAAAAACACATTTGATTTATAATTTAGCTAAAAAAAAGTAGGGTACAGTAGGATTCAAGCTATCAAAGTTAGGAATAATTTTAGAAAAAGCCATATTTCTTTGTAGAAAAATAAAGGATATGTAAGTTTTTTTGCATATTTGCACACCAAAGTACATCATATATACTGAATAGTATGCTTTTAGACGATAACTATAGTGTCATCATGGCGGGCGGTGCAGGTACGCGCCTTTGGCCTTTCAGCAGGCAAAGCCACCCCAAACAGTTTCATGATATGCTGGACACAAAGCGGACTTTTTTACAAGAAACTGTGGCTCGCCTCGAGGGTATATGCCCCAAAGAGAATATATTTGTAGTAACGAATGTAGAGTATCGGCAAATTGTCAAAGACCAACTGCCGTTTTTGACTGATGAGCAGATTTTGCTTGAACCTTTTAAGCGCAACACTGCGCCCTGTGTGGCTTATGCGACTTATAAGATTGCTAAGAAGAATCCAAAAGCAAATGTATTGGTCTTGCCTGCAGACCAGACTATAGATGAAGTGGATTTGTTCCAAAAAACCCTTCAAACCACCCTTGCCTACGCTACCGCGCATGATTCACTCATGACGCTTGGCATCAAGCCTACGCGCCCTGATACAGGATATGGTTATATCCAATATGACACTGAGCAGACAGAAAGTGATATTCGCAAAGTAAGGCAGTTTACAGAAAAACCAAATGTAGAATATGCCAAACTTTTTATAGACAGTGGCGACTTTGTGTGGAATGCAGGCATATTCATTGCCAATCTGAAGACTATGCAAAATGCCATAGAAACGCATATCCCCGAAGTAGCAGAACTATTTGCGCAAGCACAAGCAGATTTTTATACCTCTAAAGAAGCGGTAGCTATAGAAAAAGCCTATTCGCACTGCCGAGATATTTCGATGGACAAAGGCATCATGGAAAAAGCCGAAAATGTCCGCGTGGTCTTAAGCACTTTTGGCTGGTCTGATATGGGTACGTGGAAGTCTATCTATGAAAAAGCCAATAAAGACACACATGGCAACAGCCTCAAAGGAAAAAATATCCTTGCCTACGATACCGAAAACTGCATTATCCGTACACCCAAAGATAAATTGGTAGTGGTGCAAGGGTTGAAGGATTATATCATTGCGGAGCATGACGGTGTATTGATGATTTGTCATATTGACGAAGAACAGCGCGTCCGTGAATTTGTGGCTGATGCAAAAGAAAAAGGGCAAAAATATATTTGAGGTAAGAGGTTTGAAGTTTGAGGGTTGAAGCAACATGACTTACTTTTACAATGCCTCCTATTTCAAATTCCGCAATAACTTTCGAAGAACCAAAAATGTTTGACCCAAAATCAACACAACAGTTGAAATCCCTCCATGTTTTAGTCGTAAACCATAAATCGTAAATCATGATGTCTGAACAAAAAAAAGCCGTAACAGATATGGTGCATCAATACGCACAATCTCTCGGACTCACACGCGCACAAGTCTATAACGAAGCCAAAGAAATCTGGAGTTGGAAGATTGGCTCTGCCAATATACAAGTCTATATCGAAACTATCACTTTCAACAATGGCAAGTACAGAGAATACCTCCGCGTATTTTCTACACTACTCCAAATCCCGCCTTCTAAACAAAATGACGCTTCTTTTTATCGCTATTTGCTGGAACTGAATGACGGAAATTTAGGTGTAAAAATATCTGTCATGCCCAATAATAACTGGGTTTGTGCTACTTCTGAGCGCGATATACAAGGCATGGACTATGACGAGCTGGCTACGTGCATCTATGACCTTGAGATTTGGGCTGATAAACTTGATGATGATTTGATGGACAAGTTTGGCAAAGCATAAAGTACGAAGTTAGAGGTGCGAAATGAATGTTGGTTGTCTGACAATTTTTGTATAAAGGACGTACCAACAGGCTTTAGCCTGTTGCCTATTCTGCCACAACAGGCTGAAGCCCGTTGGTACATTGCCACCTCCACAAAATTATCAGACAACCTGAATGTTCTGATAATCAAGCCTTTGTAAAAATACAAAATGCTCTTTATTCGATTCTTATTACTAAAAAAATGTTAAAGCGCACTTTTTTTAGTTTTTTTTGGTTATTTTTGTAAAACATACTCGTACCTCCCCCATGCGTTATCTCTTTTTTGCATTAGGATATTTCGTTATCTCTTTCGCACTCGCACAACAAAAAAGTAATACTATAGAAAAAATTTACTTCTCCAAGACACAAGCAAAGACTTGTGAGGAGGTAGAAGTTATTTTTGAACTTACTTTGTTACCTGACTCGTATGTCCATATCAACGATTTGGAATCTGAAGGCACTATAAAATATGATTTTACATTTGTACCTGACTCCACATATCAGTTGGTAGGCAAGGTAGAAATCATCAATCCTCAACAAAAATACTATGAAATGTTTGAGGCAAATATGAGCTACTTCAATAAAAAAATAGAGCTTCGTCAAAAAATAAAAATCCTTTCCGATAAATTCAACCTGAAAGGTTCGTTTTCTTTTCAAATTTGCTCAAATGTAAATAAGAGGTGTTTAGCTTCTAAAGAAGTGCCTTTTTCCCTCAATACCAAAAATATCAAAATTACAGGAATAACTTGTAAATAATTTTTGGATTATCAATAAACAAGACATTTATGCTTGGTAACTTAGACAACGAAGTCATTTTCAAAAAAGCCTTTACAAACATGACTGTTTTTAAGGCTTTTGTGCGTGATATTTTGGGAATTGAAGTAGAAATTGATAAAATTGAAACAGAAAAAAAGTTTGAACCCAAAATTGGTTATGTTGATTTTGAATTGGATATATTTGCAGAAACAACCGACAAGCGAATTTGTATCGAAATTCAACGAGTGGAATATGACCATCATTTTGATAGGTTTTTACACTATTTTTTGATGTTGATAGCAGAACAACAAAAAAGTGCCAAAGAGTACAATATAGAACAAACTGTCTATGTGATTGTTATTTTAACTGCACCTTACAAAATCAGTGAAAAAAATGGCAAGCCGATTCTTGACGAAGTTTTGCTCTTGAAACTTAATCCTGAAACTTTGCAGGGCGAAGTAAGAGAGTTGTATGGACATCAATTTGTTTGTTTGAATCCCAATCACCCCAACGAGGAAACACCCAAACAAATAAGGGATTGGTTAGACCTTATTTATCAGTCTATTCATAGCCCCGAAAGACCTGTATTGAATACTGAAAATGAAGGCATTAGAAAAGCTGTAGAGTTGATTAGTTTTGATAACTTAACTCCTGAAGAACGCACAAAAGCCAAAAATAAAGAGGCGGCTAAAGTTACAATCGCCAAAACGGAACAGTACGCAAAACAGGAAGAAAAATTTGACATTGCCAAAAAAGCCATACGCGCAGGCTTGACAAATGATATTATTATCCAAATAACAGGTTTGACTCTCGCGCAAATCCAAGCGTTACGCCAAGCCTTTTCTGTAAATCCTATATCTTAATTCGTAAATACCTCCCATGCGTTATTTTTTAATTTCCCTTATTTTCGCCCTTGCCTGCCTCGCGCCCGTATGCGCACAAAAGGCAGACTACACGACCGAAAAAGTCAGCCTCTCCAAACCACAAGCAAAGACTTGTGAAGAGATAGAAGTGATTTTTCAAGTGGATATCCAACCTGATTGGTATATCTATAGCAGTGATTTTCCAGCCGAAGGACCTTTGAAAGCAGAATTTGCGTTCATGCCTGATGCCTCGTATCAGTTGGTAGGCAAGGTGCAAGCCATCAGCCCCAAACAAAAATATGACGAAACGTGGGAAGGAAATGTCAGCTATTTTGAGAAAAAAGCGGAGTTTCGCCAAAAAATTAAAGTTTTATCCAACAAATTCAATCTAACTGGCTTTTTTTCATTCCAGACTTGCTCAAACGTAACAGGGCAATGCTTGGCTCCCGAAAAAATCTATTTCACACTCACACCCAAAAACATCAAAATTGCAGGTACACCTTGTAAATAAAAGCCCCCTCCCCTACCCCAAAGGGGAAATTTATGTTATCTAATAAGCCTCCTCTTTGGGGCGGGGGCTTTCACTTACCATGCGTTATTTTTTAATTTCTCTTATTTTTGCCCTTGCCTGCCTCGCGCCCACCCGCGCTCAAATACAAGACCATACCACCGAAGTCATCAAATTTTCGCGTGGGGAAGTCAAAACTTGTGAGGAGATAGAACTTGTATTTGAGGTCAATATCAAACAAGATTGGTACATCTATTCTACAGAATTTAAGGCTGAAGAACCTACCAGAGCCGAATTTACCTTTGCGCCTGATGCCTCGTATCAGTTGGTAGGCAAGGTACAACCCATCAATCCGAAGCGTAAATTTGATGATACGTGGGGGGCAGAAGTAGCTTATTTTGAGAAAAAAGCAGAATTTCGCCAAAAAATAAAAGTTCTTTCCAAAGACTTAAAAGTGGCAGGTTCTTTCCTTTTTCAAACCTGTTCGAACGTAACAGGTATGTGCTTGCGCCCTGAAACAGTGCCTTTTTCGCTCAATGCTTCTACCCTAAAAATAGCTGAAGGTTGCAAAAAAGAAGAAAAACAAGAAAAACCTAAAGAACCTCAAGACGAAAATCCTAAAGAAGAAGCTAAAAGCGAAACAAAAGATACTATCCAAAAAGCGAACGCGGAGGCAGGCAAGGACACAAGCCTTACAAAACCAAAAGTAACAAAAACTGCTGAAAAAGAAAAAACCACTCAACCCATAAACAAGGGTACAGATTCGCTTTTGGGCTTTATGTTTTTGGCATTTTTGGGAGGATTCAGTGCTATTTTTACGCCCTGCGTATTCCCGATGATACCCATGACTGTTACCTTTTTCACAAAAGACCGTAAGAAAAAGAAAACGGACGGTATGTCCGAAGCGGTGATAAAAGCCTTAGAGAGAAAATATCGCCGCGAAGCTTTGAAAAAAGTAGGCGTTTATGCCATTTCTATCATAGCGATTTATACGATTTTGGGCGTATTTTTTTCGGCAGTATTTGGGGCAGGATTCAATAACTGGCTCAGTACGCATTGGTTGCCGAATTTGTTTTTCTTTTGCTTGTTGCTATTTTTTGGATTGTCTTTTTTGGGAATGTACGAGATAGTGCTGCCAAGTAGCTGGGTAAATGCTGTAGATAAACAAGCCGACAAGGGCGGTTATGTAGGCGTATTTTTTATGGCTTTTACGCTCGCGCTCGTATCTTTTTCATGCACTGCGCCTATCGTGGGTACGCTTTTGGTAGCCGCTTCGGGCGGTGCTATCATCAAACCTGTGCTGGGTATGATAGCCTTCTCGACAGCTGTAGCATTGCCTTTCGCACTGTTTGCGGCGTTCCCCACGTGGTTGAATGGCTTGCCAAAATCGGGCGGTTGGCTCAATGCTGTAAAAGTTACGCTGGGTTTTTTGGAGGTCGCTTTTTCGCTTAAGTTTCTTAGTCAAGCCGACCTTGTGTATCATTGGGGGATTTTGAACCGAGATATTTTTATAGCTATATGGATAGTGTTGTTCAGTCTTTTGGGCTTTTATTTATTGGGCAAATTGCGCTTACCGCACGATAGTCCTGTGGAGAAAATCCCTGTGCCACGCTTGTTATTGGCTATATTTGCGTTTAGTTTTGTGGTGTATATGGTGCCTGGACTTTTTGGCGCACCTCTGAAGTTACTCTCAGGCTACTTGCCTCCCGAAAGCACGCTGGAGTGGACTATGCAGTCGGCTTCTGAAGCCTTGCCTGCCCCGACAAGTATGGGAACGCCTCCAAAATACAGCGAATTTTTGAAACTTCCACATAGATTGCAGGGCTTTTTTGATATGAAAGAAGCATTGGCAGAGTCAAAAAAGGTAGGCAAGCCTATTTTTATAGATTTTACAGGACATGGTTGTGTGAATTGTAGAAAAATGGAGGCAAATGTATGGTCTGACAAAGAAGTATTGAAACGCTTGAGGGAGGATTATGTGATGCTGGCACTTTATACAGACGACCGCCACGAGTTGCCCAAATCGGAATGGTACGAGGCGGAGCAGGCAGGCAAGAAAATACAAATCCGCACTATAGGCGACCTATACGCGGATTATCAGATTCAAAAATTTCAAATCAATGCCCAGCCTTATTATTGCCTCATAGATTCGAACGAAAATTTGCTTGTTCCACCCAAAGATTATGACCTTAAGGTAGCCAATTTTGTGGCTTTTTTGGACGAGGGTAAAAAGGCATTTCAGGCAAAGAAATAAGAGAATGTTTTTAGATAGACTACTGTATAGTGGTCAGTCTTTCTTATTTGTTCGCTGTCTTTTTTTCGGATTGACAACCGCAAGCGGATTGCCAACCGAAAAAAAACGAACATTTAACTAAGACTGACTAATAGTTTACTATTTTTTATTTTTTATGGTTCTTCGAAAGTTATTGCGGAATATTCTGTAGAACAGGATTCCAGCCTGTTTATCATTTGAAACAACAGGCTGGAAGCCTGTTCTACAGTTTTGCCTCCGCAATAATTTTTTAAGAACCATTTTTTTTATGCTGAGAAGTTCTAAAACACTCTGTAAGAAGTATTTTATATATGTACGCCACCTGCAACTTCTATGCGTTGGGCATTTACCCACTTTGCTTCGGGGCTACAAAGAAATGCTACCACCCCCCCTATATCATCTGCCAAACCTACTCTGCCCAGTGCAGTCATATTGGCTATCATACCATTTACTTCAGGGTTATCACGTACTGCGCCACCGCCAAAATCAGTAGCGATAGCCCCTGGTGCTACAGTATTTACACGGATTTTTCTACTTCCCAATTCTTGTGCTTGATACCTTGTCAAACTTTCTACACCCGCTTTCATGATGGCATAAGGTGCATAGTTTGGATAGCTGAATCTTGCCAAACCAGAGGAGATATTGACAATACTTCCACCTTCTGCCAAGATAGGCATCAGTTTTTGGGTAAGAAAATAAGGTGCTTTCAGATGGATATTTACCATGCTATCAAATACTTCTTCTGACGTATCAGCGATGGTCGTATAAGTACCTGCGCCTGCGTTGTTTACCAATGCAAAGAGCTGTTCTGTTGCAAAATCTGCTTTGAGGGCGTTTTTTACGTTGTTTACAAAAGTATCAAAACTTTTGGAATCTGCCACATCTAATTGAATGGCTTTTGCTTTTTTGCCCAAAGTGATTATTTCTTCTACCACCTTGCCTGCCTCGTCTGCACGACTTTGGTAGGTAATGATGACATCAAAATTTTTCTTGGCTAATTGTATTGCCATGTCTTTGCCCAATCCTCGGCTACCGCCTGTTACTAAGGCTACTTGATTTGCGTTATTTGTCATAGTATTTTTGGTTTTAAATACAATGCAAAAATAGGGCGTTTACTCGACACTGTGCTTACAAATAGCAATCCATTATTTGCAAAATTCAATCAATTCCGATATTTCAAAGGTGAGAGCGCAGTACGTTTCTTAAAAAAGTTGGAAAAATGCGCTACCTCCTCAAATCCAAGCGCAAAAGCTATCTCAGATACATTCCATGGTGTTTTCTTGAGCAACAGTTTAGCTTCTTCGGCTATTCTGCCATGTATGATTTCTGTGGTGCTTTTGCCAGTAGTTTCTTTCAGCACTTTATTCAAGTGATTGGTATGCACATTCAGGGTTTGGGCAAAATCTATAGGTGTTTTGAGTTGTACTACTTGGGATTCATGCTCTATCGGAAACTGCCTTTCCAATAATTCTATGAACAACGAGGCAATTCTGCTCGCGGCATTGGTAGCGTGTGTTTGGCTTTCTGTAGGTTTCAATTTTTGTCCTGTGTGTATCAGTTGCAACAGATAATTGCGTAATAAATCATACTTGAAGGCATAATCTGAGGAGAGTTCTGCTTCCATTTTCTTGAATATTGCCTCCATTTCAAGGTATTGCTCATCATTTAATTGGTACACAAAATCGCTGTTGGGCTGATAAATAGGCAATTCATCAATAAGAAATCCTATTTTTGATTTGGATAAGAACTCAGGCGTAAAGAGGCAAAATAAACCCGCCTGTTCGCTGGACTGTGGTGTGTACCTATATGGGATTTTTGGAGTAGCAAATAAGATGCCTTGTTTGTCTATCAAAACAGTCTTGTCGGCATATTCTACCAAATTCTTGCCTTTGATGAGGCTAATTTTGTAATAAAGCCTTCGATTGTAGGTCATTTCAGTTTTCTTGCTACCACTATAATAAAAGTTCATGATATCGAAAACATTGAAATGCCCCCAATCATTTGAGCTTTTATTGCCCAAAAACTCATCAAGCAAGGTGCTGTTATTGCCACACATTTCCTTATAAAATTCTTTGATGCTTAGGTTTTCCATATTTGTAAAAATCAAATTATTTTCATTGGATTGTTTATAGGAACGAGTAAAAAATAACTTGCTAATTTTGTTAATCTTTTGTGCTTATACTTTGTTGCAATATTCATTACAAAACACCGCTTTGCGCTTCTATTGCGCCTCATCTAAGCCCAAAATATCGCACAAAATCTTTATCACTTTATTTTCTACTCGTTCCATAGCAAAAACCTTGCCTACCCGCGCAGGCAAGGTTTTATAAAATTGGCTAAGTTGTTTAGGACTTACGCACTGTATAGCGAACATTCTTGTTTGCGTGTTGTAAGCGAAAAAAACGCCTATTTTATAGATATGCGGCGCACAAACAAGCCTGTTTGTGGTACAAATTTGTCTGTAAAACGCTTTTTCTTGAATGATTGTAATTTTTGTGTAAGTCCTATTGTTATTAGGTTTCTAAACTTTTTGGTATATTTAATAGTTTAAGTCTTATAAGTTCATTAAACCAATATGCATAAAATGTTTGCTTTTTTACAAGGACTGACGCTGATGGTACTTCATGCGTGCGGCTTTGCTTCAGTCAAAACTCGACCAAATCAAATGGAAAATACTACTACCAAGTCTTTTTATGACTTCAAATTAACCTCGCTTGATGGCAAGGAGGAAATCTCTATGGAGCGTTACAAGGGCAAAAAAGTGCTTCTTGTGAATGTGGCTTCCAAGTGTGGGCTTACGCCTCAATACAAAGAGTTGCAACAGCTTCACGAAAAACATGGTGATAAAGTCGTCATTTTGGGCTTTCCTGCCAATGACTTTATGGGACAAGAACCAGGTACAAATGACCAAATTGGCGAATTTTGCCAAAAAAATTACGGCGTTTCTTTTCAGATGTTTGCTAAAATAGGCGTAAAAGGAAGCGACCAGCACCCACTTTACCAATGGCTCAGTCAAAAAGAACAAAATGGCTGGAATGCCCAAAGTCCCGACTGGAATTTTGCGAAATACTTGGTAAGTGAAAAAGGCGAATTGCTCAATTTCTTTCCTGCCCGCACCTTGCCTATGAGCGCGGAAATATTGGCGGCAGTGCAATAGATTTTAAAATTAAACTTCTTGCGGAGGTATCAAAAATAAGACTTTCGCAAGAAAATTACTGAAAAAAGCTCGTTTGTGCGCTTCCGCGTAGAAACGCGCTTTTTAATTTGATGAAATTTGTATTTTGGGCAAATGTATGCTAAAGACACTGCCCTTGCCTACCTTGCTTTGGACTTTTATCTCGCCGCCAAGTTGTTTTACTTTGTTTTTAGTAATGAATAGCCCCATACCTGTAGCGTCTTGGTTTTTGTGGAAAGTTTGATAAGCACCAAATAGCTGTTTGCCTTTTGTCTCAAGGTCAATGCCTATGCCATTGTCTTCCAATTCTATGATTTGATAAAATTCTTCTTCTCGCAAGCGGAGAATAATTTTACATGGTCGTTCTGGTGAGCGATATTTGAAAGCGTTGGTAAGTAAATTGAATAAAATACTCTCCAGATAAGCTGGATTTGTTTGAATAATTTTTTGAGCTGTAGTATCTATGATTTCGATGGTGTCTTGAGAAGTAATTTGCTTGAATCCTTGCAATATATTATCAAATACCTCACTCACCATAACAGGTTGTAGCTCAATACTTTGATTCAATTTTAACTGAATCGTTTGATACAGTCCCTTGAGCATATCATCAAGTTTGGTCATGGAATTTCGGGCTAAAGACAAAAGAATTTCTGAGTCCTCTTTACTTTCTGAATCTAAGATTTCTAAAAGCCCTATGACATTGGACATATTGGCGCGTGTATCGTGGGCTATAGTTTGTATGAATCCTATCAAGCGTTCGTTTTGGTCAGAGAAAGTCTGAAGAATATCGTACATTTGATTTCGCTGTTCGAGTATTTTGCTCACTTCATAGCCCACACAAAGTATCTCCACCACTTTGTCATCTGAGTCTGTAACACCATAAAACTCCCATTTATTTTTTACAACACCCTCTACAGAGGGTTTGCATAAAATTACTTGGTGTGCTTTGTGTGGTTCTTCAAAACATTTTGCTACTGTTTGTAGGCAAAGTAGGTGGTCTTCGGGTATGATAGACTGCATAGAGTCCTGTCCTACGTAATGCGCCAGCGAATGACCAAATTTTTTGCAAAAATAGTCATTCACATAAGTATATTTACCTGCTATGTCTGTCTTGACGATATAGATTATATCGCCTTCTATGATTAGACGAGCCAAGTCGTCATTGCCATGAGTAGTTTTAGGCTGAATCATGTTTTATGTTTTGATGTTTACAAGATGATGATATTGGAAATATAGTATGTGTTTTTGAGTGAAATATTTATTTTTGGGAAAATGTGCTTTTATTTCTACAAAGTTAGCCTATAATTTTACAATACATCTTGTTATTCGATAAACTGTAGGTTATATCCTATCAATAATCCAAATCAAGGCTTTTCTCATAGAGAGGTATCACTGTTATTGGCTTTTTTTACTACTTGATGGATTACTTTGTCTAACTCTTGGGCTACTGTCTTCAGGTGATTAAGATATTCTACTCTAAAATCGTCTATTATCAAATCAATTAGCCCTAATATATTGGCTAATGGACGGCGCATTTGGTGTGATTCAAGCCAAGCAATTTCTTTCAAGGCTTCATTTTGTATGAGCAGTTGGTGATTTTTTTCAGCTATTTCTTTTTGGGCTTGCCTGAGTCTTTCTGTTTCTGTAATGTCTTGCCCTATAGCCATGATACCCAAGGGCTTAGATGCATGGTCGTGCAGTACAGAAAACTCCCAGTTAGTCCAATACCAATTGCCATCAGGAGAAGGTTTGCGCATACGTACTTTGGCAGGGGTGGGCGAGTTGCTGACACAGTCGGCTACAGCCTGCTCAAGCATGAGTATATCGTTGAAATGTACAGCCGATACGCGCGCATCAAGATTTATAAAATTTTGGGCTATGAATCTAAACTTCTCCTGAAAATAAGGGTTTACGTATATGTATTTTCCTTCAAAATCTGTTACAACTACCATGAGCATATTTGTGTGTTGCAAATATGAAGGTATAAGTTCAGCCATGTCGTCTTTCATATTTTGTAGATGCGATTTAACTTATGCAAAGTTAGTAAATATAAATGACAATACAAAGTATTACTTCTACAAATAAATAAATATTACCCAAACTATAAGTGTATTTTATTGTTTTTTGAGTAAGTAAATTATTTAAATACAGAAAATAAAAATAAATAATTGATAGTAAATAAGTTACAAAAAGATACTTATTATTATTTGAGTAAGTTACCCATTTTTTGTATTTTTTTTTATTAAAAAAATGTATCTTAATATGAAAAAGCCTAAAAAATCTGACTTGCCTACCAAAGTCTGCCCCGTCTGTTCGCTTTCATTCACGTGGCGCAAAAAGTGGGAGAAATCATGGGAAGATGTAAAATATTGTAGCGAAAAATGCAGAAGGAATAAATAAATTAGAAAAAACGTATATTTGCATCAGAAATCTTGTATATGCGCCTTCACTACATACTTCACTTGCCTGCCCCACATACACATTATGCGGAGGTAGAAATGCACCTTGCCTACCCTGCCCCCACAGAGCCACACATAGACCTCAAAATGGCGGTCTGGACTCCTGGCTCGTACTTCATACGCGAATACGCTCGCATGGTAGAGGGTATGCGCGTAGAGTCGTGGCAGGCAGGCAAGTGCCAAGAAAGTCTTAGCTATCGCAAAATCAATAAAAATACATGGCGTATCTCGCTTGGGCAGGCAAGGGCGGATAAAATAGTCGTCCGCTATCAAGTCTATGGTTTTGAGCTTACGGTACGCACCAACTACATCACAGAAGCGTATGCCATGCTTCAGGGCGCGCCCACGTTCTTGTATCTTGCCCATCAAACGACCTTGCCTGCCACGCTACAGATAACCTTGCCTGCCACATGGCAAAATATCCTTACACCACTGCCCCAAAACTCCGAAACAGGGCATTATGAAATAGCTGACTACCATACGCTTGTGGATTCGCCCATGCTTTTGGGCAATTTTGATACATTCAGTTTTGATGCAGTCGGCGTGCGCCATGACGTTGGTATTTGGGGACTGAAGGGCTATGACCAAGCCAAACTCAGCCAAGATATGCAAAAAATAGTAACAAGTGCTACGGCTATCATGGGCGAAAACCCTTGCGAAGTATATACTTTTATGACACTTTTCCCACAAAAAGGACGAGGTGGGCTTGAGCATTTGTATTCTACCGCTTTGATTGCGCCAAGAGAGGAGTATTTTAAGCCCGAAGGTTACGAAGACTATCTTACGCTGATAGCCCATGAGTATTTCCATCTTTGGAATGTCAAAAGACTCTGCCCACAGCCCCTCGATAACTTTGACTATGAAGCCGAAAATTATACTACTTTGTTGTGGCAAGCCGAAGGTTTTACAAGCTATTATGAAAATATCATTATGCTCAAGGCGGGACTTATCACGCCCGAAAGTTTTATCAAAAAAAACCTCGAACACCTAAACGAAGTAGAAAATCAATACGGAAATCGTGTAACTCCTGTAGCCGAATCAAGCCTTGATGCGTGGATAAAACTCTACAGACCACACGAAAACTCTGCCAACTCCTCCATATCATACTACACCAAAGGCGCAATCATTGCGATGCTTTTGGATTGGGAAATCATCAAACACACCGAAGGCGAACGCAATCTGGACGACCTTATGCGCTATCTGTACGAAACATTTTACAAAAATGCCCAGCGCGGTTTTACGGAAGATGAAATACTGGAAGCCGTCACATATATATCTAAAGGAGATGAAGCCTACTTTATAGATTTTTTCAACCAATACATTTATGGTACAAGCCCCATTCCATATACAAGCTATTTTGCAGACATGGGCTTGACCTTAAGAGACGATAACGCACAACGGAACTTGCCTACGCTTGGTGCAGATTTTGATAAAAATACAGTCAAATTCATAAAAAGAGATAGCCCTGCTTTTCAGGCAGGACTATCTGTAGGCGACCAGCTCTTAAGCATAGATGGCATAGATTTTTTGCAAGCACAAGATTGGCTGAAGCGACAGTCGGTAGGCAAGGTGGTTAGTTTACAAATCTTACGTGATGGCTTTTTGCAAACGATTTTGCTTACACTTGCGAGAGATAAAACCCTGAAATTCAGCACAAAAGCCCTCAAAAAATCTACGCCCACGCAGGCAAGGAACTACAGAAAGTGGTTAGAACGTTTTTGATTTTTATGCTAAATGGTGTATCTTTGCCAAAATAAAAATCCTTCATGTCCAATATAACGCTCTTAGCCATAGAATCTTCTTGTGATGAAACGTCTGCCGCTGTATTGCACAATGGCACTATTCGCTCAAATATCATAGCGAATCAGACCATACATGAGCGTTACGGCGGTGTTGTCCCTGAACTTGCCTCCCGCGAGCATCAGAAAAACATACTTCCTGTGGTAACAGAAG
>JAAFJK010000482.1 GCA_013298105.1 Cytophagales bacterium | reverse complement strand
ATATAAAAAGACACTTTTCTTTTAGAAAATAACAGAAAAGTGTCCAAAACTTAGCTTTTACTCGATACACCCGCACTCTCAAAAGAAGCCATGTCATTCAGAAAGTTTACGGCAGACTGCACTATCGGGTAGGCAAGGGCGCAACCTGTCCCTTCGCCTAAGCGCATACCCAGATTCAGGATAGGCTTCACGCCAAAAAAATCGAGCATTTTCGCGTGTCCTTGCTCGCCCGAAGTATGCGTAAAGATGCAGTTATCAAGCACTTGCCTGCCATGAATAGATACAGCTACCAAAAGCGCGGACGTAACTATGAAGCCATCTATCAAGATGAGCATATTGTCTTCGTATGCTCTAATCATAGCTCCAGCTATTGCGGCTACTTCAAATCCACCAAAATACTTTAGTTTTTCATAATGGTCAGCTTCAGAAGTAATGGGGCTGTTTTTCAGGGCTTGTTGCAAAATTTCTTTCTTACGACTTACGCCTGTGTCATCAAGTCCTGTACCCTTGCCTACGCAGTCCTCAAGCGGAATGCCTGTAAAAAGATGCATGAGCATAGAAGCAGAAGATGTGTTGCCAATGCCCATTTCGCCAAAACCTATGACGTTACAATGATGTTCATGAAGTTTTCTTACTGCAGATTTACCTACCCAAATAGCTTCTTTGCATTGGTCTAAAGTCATTGCAGGCTGATGCAAAAAATTAGCAGTACCCTTGCCTGCCTTCTCATGAACTATAGGCAAGTCAGCAGGAAAGTCATAATTCACGCCTACATCTATTACTTGCAAAGCTATGTTGTGTTGTTTGGCAAAAACATTGATTGCCGCGCCTCCGCGCGTAAAATTCAACACCATTTGTGCCGTAACTTCTTGTGGATAAGGACTAACACCCTCTTTCGCTATCCCATGGTCGCCTGCAAAGAGGAGAATGTGCGGATTTTGTAAAGAAGGTGTGAGTGTTTTTTGGACAGTGCCTATCTGGTAGGCAAGCCCCTCAAGCACGCCGAGCGCACCGAGAGGCTTTGTTTTTGTATCAATTTTGTGTTGTAAGTCGATTCCAAGCGTCGAGAAATTTTGCATTGTGGGGTTCTTTGGGAAGTTCTGGCTGTGGTTGGTAGCCAAAAAGTTGTCGTTCTTTGATGGTTTTTGCTACGCTCTCTGGCACCATACTTTCCCAGCCTTCTTGCTGGGCTTTGATGAGCTTGATGACATCATCAGAGAGGATATGGAGAATTTCGCGGTCAAAGTTACGGATATTTTCTAATTTATCATTTGCAAGCAGGTAATTATACAAATCCACCAAATGTTCTTGTAGCTCAAAGTTTCGGCAGGAGTACAGTTCTTTAGGATTGTCTTTGTGGTTCGCGGGATAGATATACATTTTGATATTTTTGCTAAATAGCTGACTGAAAGCCTCCAAAATTCCCCCAGGCAAGTCGCGGTAGTATTTTTCATCAAAAATCATCTCAAGTCCATATACGCCTATCACGATACCAATTTTTTCTTTCGTGAATTGGGCAAAATAAGACACAAGTCTGTAGTATTCTTGGTAGTTCGAAATCATAACCGTACAGCCGAGCGAACTCAAAATATCTACGCGGTCTAAGAAATCTTTATAGTCAATGTCTTTGTCTTTATCTTTATTTGCACTTCGCAAATCATTGATGGTAAGCTCTGTAAGAATTTCTATTTTTTCTTTTTTTACGTCCTCTTCCATCGCAAACTGCTCATAACCGCGCTTCATCATATCAAGATTCACGTGGGTAAGTGGACGGAAGCGACCACGAAGTACGAGTACATTTTTCTTGTATAGCAAATCTGCGGGTTGTATTACATCTCCATCTGGTCCGAATATAGCCGCATTGGTCAGTCCATTTTTTACAAGCTGGAGGCTAAGTATGCGGTTGTCAATGTGTTCGAAAGCCTCACCACTTACTTTGAGCATATCTATCTCTACGCGGTCTATCGAAAGTTCGTCCATGAGCGAAACGACCATATCTTCGGGAGAGTCGCGCAAATAAAAAGCGGCATAGATGAGGTTAGTACCCAAAATACCAAGTGCGTGTTGCTGGGCGAGCGTATCGCGCTCATGCATTTTCACGTGCAGAATGATGTCGCTCGGAGGGGTTTGGGGTGCGGTCTGAAAGCGTATGCCCATCCAGCCTTGCCCTTGCGTGGTTTTATTGAAGTTGATGGTCGTAACCGTATCTGCAAAAGCAAAAAAGCAACGCTCAAAGCCCATTTTGATGCCTAATCTTTGCTCAAGTAGCCTGTATTCTTTGTCAAGCATTTTGAAAAGACGCGACTGCACTACATAGCGTCCACTTTCTTCTACGCCATAGATGGCATTGCTGAAAGTCATGTCGTAGGCAGACATGGTTTTGGCAATGGTGTTGGAAGCACCGCCTGCTTTGAAGAAAACAGCGGCAACTTCTTGCCCCGCCCCTATTTCGGCAAAAGAGCCATAACTGGTGGGGTCCATATTTACTCTACGTGCTTTTTCACGTACACTCAGGGTTTCCATATATGTGTTGATTTTTGATTGACGTTTTTTGATTGACGATTTAGAGGTTAGTCTTGTTTAATTATTTGTTTTTTTTGGTTGTCAATCCGCTCGCGGTTGGCAATCCAAAAAAAAGACCGCGAATAAATAGTAACTTTTACAATTTACGATTTTTGACACTTTTCTCTTTAGGATGCGATAGGAACTTAGCCATTCTGTAAGAATCCCTTGTCAGTATTTTGCGCGGTGCTAAAGGAACAGGAGATGCTTACAGCATCACTACTCCTGTATCATTTGCCTCCTAAAAAGAAAAGTGTCCGATTTTTGATGTGCAATTTATAACCGTAAATCGTAAATCAAAAATCCCTTTATATGTCTTTTTCCAAATTTCAAACCAAAGTAACATCTTTTTTGATAAACTCCAAAAAAACTTTTAAAACCACGCACGTAACTGATTTCTGAATTTTATTTTTTGGTACAATTTCTTGTCTTCGGGGGGCAGGCAAGTCTTATCTATGAACTTTAAAATCTCTTTGGCTTTGGCGTGGGCGCGTTTTACATAAGCCTCCTCAGCATTCAACAAAAGGTAATAATGTAAAATTTGGTGTGCTATTTTGGGCTGAAGGGCAGGCAAGTTTTGTATCGTAAACTTTGTATCTATCTCAAAATTGGCAGTAATAAAATTGGCTATCTCCTCACAATCATAAAAAACAGCCAATCCCCAAAATAGGCTGTGCCTCTCTACAGTGAAAAAGTCGCTTTGTGAAATAGTCTTGGAGTCGTCATGGTGTCTAAAATTTACTATTACATCTTCTATTTGGGCTATGCTCTCGAGTCCGAAGTGTAAAAGGTACTTTACCCACAAATCCCTATCCATGAGGTATCGGAATCTTTTATCCAATGCACCCACCCGCTCGATAGCTTCGCGCGTGAAGAAAGTTTCGGGCTGGTCTATACGCGCCCAGCCCACAGTTTTGGGCAAATTTTTGGGATAAATATCTGTTCCTGTGCTATGATAAAGCGTAACCTCGTCCTTGCCTACCCCCCGAAAAATCCTGCTTTTGGCACAAACGACCTGCGTTTTATGTGTTAAAAAGGCATCAGCTATCTTGAAAAGTGCGTCAGGTTCATAATAATCGTCTGAATTGAGCCAATTCAATATCGTGCCTGTAGCGCGTGCAAGTCCTTTATTGATGGCGTGTGTCTGTCCTTCGTCTGGCACGCTTTCCCAGTAGGCAAGGTGCGGGGCGTATTGGGCTATGATTTTGGCAGAATTGTCTTTGCTTGCACCATCAAAAATAAAATACTCTAAATTGGGATAGTTTTGGCTCAATACGGAGTCAATCGTTTGCTCTATGAAGTGTGCCTGATTGTAAGAGGGCGTAATAATCGTGATTTTGGGGTATTGCATACGCAAAAATAAACGAATGAGTGGAGATTACCAAAAAAACCATAAAAATAGGCTCCTGCCTGTTCATCACTTGGTTTGGCAGGCTACATCTGTAATAGCTTTTGAAGAACCAGATTTTTCTTTGAAGAAAAAATTTTGTGAGCTTAGTAGGACTTACTAATTAAGCCATTATACAGCAAAAAACAGCATTTTTATACTTGACTTATGCTACCAAATGCTTTGTTTTTTGCCTCAAAAATTGCTACATAAAATTAAGTCATTTACGGTTGATTTGGAATAAGTTTGTATATTTGCGAAAAAACTACCTTAGTCAAACAAAGTTTGGATAACACGCAAAAACACTAAAATATGACCACAGAAAACGCTATAGAGCAAGGTTTGATTAAGCAACTTACGGACTTAAAATATACGTACCGCCCCGACATCATAGACAGAAAGACGCTTGAACAGAACTTCAAAGAAAAATTTGAAGCCCTGAACAAGGTAAACCTTTCTGCTGCTGAATTTTTGCGTCTGCGTGAGGAAATCGTACAACCTGATGTATTTATA
>JAAFJK010000667.1 GCA_013298105.1 Cytophagales bacterium | reverse complement strand
TTACGCCTTGTGCAAAAAGTCCCACATTAAAAAAACTCGTGGGATTTTGCCCAAAATCTCCATACAAGTCATGTGGTTTCGGCTTACGATTTGTAAATGGGCGGTAGTCAGAGGGATCAAAGGGGGTTTCAAGGTCCATGGTTTCAGGCAACACACTTGAGAACTGCACAGATGCCCCAAAAGTCCAGTCCCACTTTTTTGAAGTCGTATAGCGGGCAAAGTTTTCAAAGAAAATATCGTCAGAGGCTTGGTACTTGAAAGCACGTCCATTGAATCCATCATACGTAGCGGCACGTGAGGAGCGTGTATTGTAGCGGTATTGATTGTAGGAAAGGTTGGCTGTATAAGCTACTTTTTCGCCTTGTTTGTTGTAGCTGGCTGTTAATCTCCTTATTTTATCACCATAAAAAGCATCAGGGTTATTGTAACCAAATACTACAGGCGTAAGCCCTGTACTATAGAAGCTGGTTCTGTCCATTTCAAGATATGAGCCTTGAAAATTTCGGTATTCTACCTGTCCACCTATCATGTACGAGCGTTGAGGCATTTTTCCAAGTGTAGGATTTAGCACTGTCCCGCTATAATACGGGTAGCCTTGATTTTTGAGAAATAGCAAAAACTGGTCTGGGTTCTGCCTTGCCTCCGCCTTCA
This sequence comes from Cytophagales bacterium, assembly GCA_013298105.1. Lineage (GTDB taxonomy): Bacteria > Bacteroidota > Bacteroidia > Cytophagales > Microscillaceae > RDXI01. The sequence goes on along the minus strand of JAAFJK010000667.1, from coordinate 1,899 downwards.
ATTCTTCGGGTAGGGTGTTTGTTTCGAGTGAGCTATAGTTTTCAGTATTTTTTCGTACATTCAGGTCATCTCTTTGGGCAAAATTTCCATATATACTATAGGAGATGATATTTTTATCCTTGCCTGCCTTGCCTCCCGCCGTAAGACTTGCGTATCTGTAGCCATAATCGCCTGTTGTAACAGTAGCCTGTGCAAAGGGTTGATTGTCGGTACTTCGCGTGATGATGTTGATTACACCCGCCATAGCATCACCCCCATAGAGTGCTGAGGAGGGACCAAATATAATTTCTATCCTATCTGCATTCACGACAGGGAGTTGTTCGGCTATAGCTATGCTACCCGTAACAGAGGGCTGTATAGGAATACTATTGATAAGGATTTTGGTATAATAATTTCCTATCAAGCCCCTCATCAAAAAAGTTTCTCCATCTACGCCATTGCCTGGCTTCGAGGTACGAATACCCGAGACGTGCTTCAAAACATCTACCAGTGTTACATAGCCATTTCGTTCTATCTCCTCGCGTGTGATTACTTGAATAGAGGTAGGCAAGTCGCTTATCTTTGTGCTTGAGCGACTGGCAGAAACGACTTTGATGTCTTGGCTGTTTTTGCGTTCTACAAAGTCAGACTTGGAAAGCCTGTCCATTTCTTCGGGTGTGAGTTGCGCCCAAAGTGGTAAAAAACCCACAAGAAAATAAGTAACAACAAAATAAGTAATAATTCGCATAGCACACATACAAAACTTTCGCAATATACTACATGAGTGTTTTTTTTCAAAAAAAGTTGCAAAAACTTATAAGAAAATGTAAATAAAAATTGTGCAATCCTTTGAATACAGTACGTTCTACAAATTTTAGTCCAATGTACCACTGCACACACTTACAAAGAAAATTTTAGTCTTTTGTTAATTTATTTTTTTTGTTTCCATAGAAGCCTTATATTTGCCTACCAATAGTTTTACTAACTTCTACTTTTATGGATGCAAATAACAAACGAGTGGCACTCGTTACTGGGGCAACAGGCGGCTTGGGGACTGCCATGTGCAAACGCTTACACGAAGACGGCTACCGAGTAGTAGGCAACTACCGCAACTTGGAAAAAGCACGTGCTTGGGAAACTGACCTAAAAGCGCAAGGCTATGATATCCATCTTTTTGAAGGCGATGTCGCTGATTTTGACAGTGTAGGACTGATGATAGCCCAGATTGAAGCCAAAGTAGGCTCTATAGATATTCTTATCAATAATGCAGGCATCACACGCGACCGCCCCTTCCACAAGATGACTAAACAGGACTGGGACGAAGTAATAGGTTCAAATCTTACCAGTGTCTTCAACTGTACCCGCCTTGTCATAGATGGTATGCGCGAGCGTAACTATGGGCGCGTAATCAATATATCCTCTGTGAATGGACAACGTGGGCAATTTGGACAAGCAAATTACTCTGCCGCCAAAGCAGGTATGCATGGTTTTACAAAAACGCTTGCCATAGAAGTAGCCAGCAAAGGCATTACTGTCAATACCATATCGCCAGGATACATAGCTACAGATATGGTCATGGCAGTGCGCGAAGATGTCCGCAATAAAATCATTGAGCAAATTCCCGTAGGACGTTTGGGAGGTACAGAAGAAATAGCCTACCTCGTTTCGTTCCTTGCCTCCGAAAAAGCCAGCTTCATCACAGGTTCAAATTATGCCATCAATGGTGGACAGCACGTCTATTAGAGGGTAGAGGTAAGAGGTTTGAAGTACGAACCTTGCTTTACCTTGCCTGCCTACTACTGGTCAGTCTTAGTTAAATGTTCGTTTTTTTTCGGTTGGCAATCCGCTTGCGGTTGTCAATCCGAAAAAAAGACCGCGAACAAGTAAGAAAGACTGCCTACTACTATGGTAGGTAGGCAA
>JAAFJK010000547.1 GCA_013298105.1 Cytophagales bacterium | reverse complement strand
AGTATCGGGTTTGGTTTGGGCAGAAAAGTAATTTTTCACACCCGCAAGCACAATGCCCGAATACAACATAGGTTGCTGATTGTGGGTAGAATCTTGTGGCTCAAACCAAAAACCATGCGTAGCTATATGTAGCAAGGTGGGGCTTTTTGTTTTTTTGACTTCTTCTTCAGTGGCTTTGGTTTGGTAAAAAGTTTCTATTGTATTGAATTTTTGGGATTTCAATGTACTTTCTATACTTTGCACTTCGCGCTCTGTGCCTGCAAGGTCTGCAAAGTCTGTGTTTGCCAAATTTTCCGAGAAGCGTGTTTCACGTTCTTGATTTTTGGGGCTTGCTTCTATGTGTTTTTGAAAATCCGCTTGTTCTATGTCATAGTCTGGTCTGGCGAATAGCCGCGCAGACTTAGGCGCGTTTTTGTCTGTAGTCCGTTTACCGAGTTCCAAAATATCTTTGGTAGAGCTTAATTGCTGAATCGTGAAGTCATCTAAAACATAGTGTTTATTGTCTGTATTCATGAGCGTATTGAGGCTTATTTGCTGAAAAACGCCATCACTTGCCCAATAAATCTTGGTGAAAGTCCCTAAACTTTTTAGCTTTTCTGCGATAGGTTGCCAATAGATTTTGTAAGAATATTTGTCCTCTTTTTTTGCCTTGATGCTATTGCGGTAGTTATTCAGGAACTTCCCTTCCATCTCTGCGCCATTCTCAAGGACAACTATTTCAGGGCTATCTTTGGTTTGGGAGGTAAGTATCAATGCGCCATAAAACACTTTTTCTTTTTGGGTGCTGTCTATCAGCGATGCCCTGACGATTTCTATAGCGACTTCTTGGGGCTTTAATTTGGCTTGTATCGTTTTCCAATCTACGGTAGCATATTCTAAAGGCAGGTAATAACCAATGGCTTTTTCCTTATTCATAATTTGCCTGTTCAACTGCTCCAAATCTATCCCCTGCTCGGTGCGCTGTGCGAGGCTGTAATTTTGAAATTTGGCTTTTTTCTGCTTGAGGCTCAACCACTCGCCATATATTTCCTTGAGTGTCTTATCAGGGTGTTCCTGTACAGCTTTTTTTAACTTTATGGCACTACTCAGCAATACACCTTTTCGGTTGATTCGTACATTGTAAAGGTTAGACAAATGACTTATATCTTTTTTATAGTAAGTATAATAATCTAAACAACCCCCTTCATATTTATTGAAATACCAAGCATTTTCTTGTACATACTGTAGTTTTTCAGTTTCGGAGAAGGCAGGCAAGTTGTCTTGTTGTTGCTTGATTTTGAGTGTAATTCCCTCTTTCAAAAGCTCTAAAGACTCTTTGTATTTGCCCATTTTTTGCAAAACGCTTGCCATTTGGTCAAGCGAAAGTACATAGTCATTGGATTGTTTACTAAATACTTTTTCAACAAGTCCGAGTTTTTGCTTGAGCATATCCAACGCTTGTTTTTTTATACCCAAATCTGCGTAAGCCATTCCCAAATTGCCCAATGTATTGATATAAGCGGAGGTTTCTATTCCTTGTGTGCCATGATTTTGCAGTGCTTCCTCATAGAGTTGTTTTGCTTTGTCAAATTTTTTGGTTTCGGAATACAATACCCCCAATTTATTTTGCACAAGTCCGTAGTTTTTGCCTTGCCTGCCTTCTGTGATAGCCAGTCCTTGCAAGACTTCCAGAAGCGTTTTTTCTGCTTCTTCAAAGCGTTTTAGCTTCACACAACACCAGCCCAGCCCTGCTTTTGTCATCAAATAGCCACTGCTTTTGTCGCCTACAGTGCCAGCCAAAAGGTTGAGAGCCTCTTTATAAACTGCTTCAGCTTGTACTTGCCTGCCTGTCGTGGTCAAGAGTTCGGCTTGTATGCCTAATATCGTGGCGTGTATAACGTAGCTAAAATCTTTTATCTTGCCTGCCTTCCACGCAGTATAGGCATCGCCTGAATACAATTTGGCTACTTTGACGCATAGTTCACTTTCCACATAATCGTATTTTGCTTGGTAAATCGTTCCCATTACCAACCAACTCGAGATGACTTGATACGAAGTGTTTGGAAATAATTTGGTGTAAAGCTCACGTGCTATAGAAGCTATTTCTAATGCGCTTTGAAAATTGCCTAAGTTTATCAGCACCATCGCATAACCTACCAAGTTTTCAGCAAAAAATTCTGTATCATGCTTGCCATTGTTCAGCAAAACTTCTGCTATTTCGAGGTGCATATTTTCAGCTTTTTGAAAAAAGCCTAAGCCTGTATGATAGACTGCCAACTGATTGAGCGTCTGCAAATATTCAGGCGAGCTATTGATACCTGCCTGTTTAAATATATCGAGTGCTTCTTGTAAATACCGCGCTACTTTACTACCTCCGCCTATTTGTTGCTGAACGATAGCCAAGGTCAGTAAGTTCTTGGTATATTGGGGCGGTTTTTTGCCAAACTCTCTTTCGGCTTGTGCAAGGGCACGCTCCAATTCTTGGATACCTTCAGTGTTCTTGCCTGCCTCAAAGAGCGCGATGCCTGTGTTTAGCATTTTGTCCCACGTTTCTTGTGCGTAAGCAGGCAAGGCGAGGAATAGAAAGAGGGTAAAGAGTAGATTTTTCAGAGAAAAGTGTATTTTTTGGTTGGAAATAAATATTTTACATAAAGCCCCAGCCAACAAATATTTGTGTGGCATTGAGTTTATTGGTAATCGTATTGGGGATAGATTCATAACTTTTGCTCCCGCCATAATTTTCAATACGCAAGAAAATATAACCATTTTGGCTACTATTTACCTTGACTATAGCCGAGATAGGTAGTTTGTGCGTATATGCCTTGCATACCTGATATAAGCATTAGACTTCTTGCGAAAGTCCATTTCCCTCCCTCAAAAATGGAGGGAGGGCAGGGTGGGAGGTCTTTAAAAACACTTTCGCAAGAAGTCTATTAAAAATACAAGGATAAAGAGATTTTTTTTCATGATTTTTTTTAAGAGGTTAAATTATTTCCACAAAGATACGGTGTGTGGACTTACCATTTATAACCCAAAAATGTGATTTTTCAACTGGCTCAAAAAAACTTGCCTACCCAAAATGGGCAGGCAAGTGTGCAGAAAAGAAAGGAATTAAGGAATTATTGAAACAACTTTGCGATTTTAGGGTAGCGTTTGGCACGTTCTATGGCGGTTTGTCCATCATTTGCCTTGATGGTTTTGTCTGCACCTGCTTGTATCAGTGCCTTGATGGTGGCAGGGTTTTGCGTATAAGCGGTTGCCAAATAGAGTGCGGTTTCGCCTTTTTTGTTTTGGAGGTTTAGGTCAGGTTTTTTGCTCAAAAAAAGTTTCAACAAACTTGCATCAACTTCTGATTTTGTAACCAATCCCATAAGCGAAGTATTGCCTTCAGTGTCTTTGGCATTTATATCTGCGCCAGCCTCAACAAGTGCTTTTACTACTCCTTTGTTTCCTTGCTTTACTGCCAATTTCAGGACAGGAAAACCGTTTTCACTTACTGCATTGGGGCTATCGCCTTTTTTCAGTAATTTTTTGACAAGTCCCACATTGCCTTCCTCTGCCGCGCCAAAGATGTCTTGTTGCGCATAGCTGTATCCGCAGGTAAGGAGTAGGCAAGCTATAAAAAGCATATACTTTTTCATTATTTGACTTTGATTATATACACATCGGAAAGTGGTTTTGGGAGATTTAGACAACCCCGAATGGGTTTGAACTATGAATAGCCCCACGTGAAACGTGGGGAACATAAATTTTACCCATATTTCAATAATCATTCCCTTTATTTTTTGAACTTTACTTAGGAACGAGTAGAAAATAAGTTCATCTTTTGTGAGTGTAGCCCCCAAACCCCCGGAGGGGGCTTTTCGTTTGCCTGACAAAACTGTTAAAGCAGAACCCCCTCCGGGGGAATGGGGGCTGAAAAGTACGTGTG
>JAAFJK010000183.1 GCA_013298105.1 Cytophagales bacterium | reverse complement strand
TGATAATTTCACTCACGCGAAGCCACGCTGTAAGCGTCTGTTGGTATTGCTTAACCGCGTAAAAGCTCGATAACAGACGCTTACAGCGTGGCTAAATATGCTCAAGTTATTTTTTACTCGTTCCTAAAACATAAAAAATCCGCTTAATCTGCGTTATCCGCGTGCTAAAAGCATACACAAAAACGCCACTAATCTTTAAAGTCGTTGTCAAAGTAAGTAAGAGATTTGAAAGCCATAAATGCCCTCAAACCTCACACCAACCTTACCTGCCAAAATGCCAGCCAAACGAAAATTCGGCATCAACACCTGAAGCAAACGTGAATTTTTGCCTCAAAGTTTGGCTCTCTTTCGGTTCTTGTCCTTGCCAGCTTAGGTTATTGATTTGAAAAGGGTAGCCATACCCTACGCGCCCCGTAAGGCTAAATAGTCCAAATAGGATACTTTTGCGGTAGCCAAGATTTGCACCCGCTACTACAGTTTGTCCCCAAAGTTTGAAAACGCCTGCTTGTCCAGCATTCACTTGCCCATCGGCTACTACGCCCGCATAGTCTTTTTTATAGTCTGAGAAATTGGCTACCATGCTGAAGAAGGCAGACGTGCGTTTATTCGTAAAATAGTAGCGATAGTGCGCCCCCAAAAGGTAGCCTTGTCGGTCTTTGGCAAAGCTATAATTGCCATTCAGGTTCAGCGAGCTTTTGCCAATCTGAAGCTCATATTGCCCTGAGAGTTGATTAAAAAATAAATTCAATAAACTGATACGGAGATTCGTATAAAGTTTTTTGGCTTCATGTACTTTGTCATTTTTCTTTTGAGCAAAAAGCGACAAAGGTAAAAGTAACAAAATAAGGGCGGTAAATAGGGTTTTGCGCATACTTGTAGGTAGTTTTAAATGTATGAATATGTAAAAATAAGCCTTTACTTTGAAAATACCAAATAACCCTTATTTTTGCGCCATGAATTATGCCATCGAAGCCCGCCAACTTACCAAAACATTCCAGCAAGGCAAACAAAACGCCTATACCGCCCTTTCTGCGGTCGACCTGCGGGTAGGGGCAGGCAAGGCAGTGGTGATACAGGGCGCATCAGGTTCAGGAAAATCAACACTACTTACGATTTTGGGTTGTTTGGCGAAGCCCACTTCAGGCGAATACACCTGTCTGGGTGAGCGCGTAAGCAAGTGGTCTGAAAAATTTTTGACTACCTTTAGGCGCGAGAAAATAGGCATCATATTCCAACAATTTCAACTTATACAGGGTTTTACGGCTTTTGAGAATATTGCCCTGCCTTTGATTCCTTTAAAACTTGCCTACCCAACCCTCGAAAAGCGCGTACACGAAGCCGCCGAGCTTACGAATATTTCTACCAAATTAACCCAAAAAGTAGAGTTACTTTCTGGCGGAGAGCAACAGCGCGTAGCCATCGCAAGAGCCATAGTAAACAAGCCCGCTATACTTTTGGCAGACGAACCGACTGCAAGTCTTGATTCTGAAAATGCTTCTCAAATCCTTGCACTTTTTGAAAACCTGAAAAATACAGGTACTACCCTTTTGCTTACTACACATGATGTGCGCGTGGCTACACACGCCCTCGTAGATGATATTTGGAGAATGCAAGATGGGCTTATTTCTTCTTGAACCGCTCCAAGAACCTGTCGCGCATCACATAATAAAAATCACTTTCAAACAAACGTGAATCGTTTTTGGCTTGGCGCAAAAAGTACAAACCAATGGCAAGTAAAAGTATATTTGGAAGCCACATACCTATTTCTACAGGCAAAACAGCCTCTTTTGCCCACTTCTCTCCAGTGATGCTCAGCACGTGCCAAAGCACAAAAAATATGATAGCCACCAGCACAGGCAAGCCCAAACCACCTTTTTTGATGATAGCGCCCAGTGGCGCACCTATCAAAAACATAGTAATACACGCAAAAGCAAACGTAAATTTTTTATTCAACTCTATGTAATGCTCGCGCATGGACTTCAAGTAATATACTTGCTGTTCCTGCCTTGATTTGAGTACACCCTGTACGTTTTTGGCTTGTTGTGTGGCGCGGATAGCCACCTGCTTTAAGTTGGGTGCAGTGTTTTGGACTATAGGCACAGGAGAATTTGTGGGAGAAGGATTCTTTTTCAAAACCGTATCTTGTGGTATGCGCAGATGGTAATGATAGCTTGACTTCAAGGTCTGCAAGCCATTTTCGGTATAGCCAAGGTTCACTTTTTTTAAAGAGTCAATGTCTTTCCAAAGCCTTTGCACATCATGCATATAGCGGTGTCCTGAAAAAAGTGCTTCGTCCGTTTTTTTCATCTCAAAGGCATCAAGACTAAAGACAATTTGTGTTTTTTCAAATTTGTTCTTTACAAATCGTTCGTTTGCATTGCTTACAGATTGGTCATGAAAGCTGTTGCCCTTGTAGAGTTCAAGTACCAAGAACTTATCGTTTTTAATCATATACATACGCCCCGAATCCGCCATGATAAGGTCAGTATTGCCTTGATTTGTGCTGTGATTGTATATCATTACACCCTTTAGGAACTCTCCATTCTCGCCCATTTTTTTGTTTATTCTGATGCTGTAGTTTGGCAAACCGCCATAAAAAACACCTTCTTTTACATTGAAAGTAGGAGATTTTTGTTTGATATCCCAAAGTAAACTGAATACTTTTAGATTTGCCCAAGGCACAACTTTATCGCTAAAGATAAAAGAAAATAAGGTAAGCCCCACCGAAAAAATAAAAATAGGACGCAAAACCCGCAAAAGCGAAACTCCCGAACCTTTCAGGGCAGTCAGTTCATTGTGTTCGCCCAGATTGCCGAAGGTTATCAAAGCCGCAAGCAGTACAGCCAAAGGCAACGCCATAGGCAATAAATTCATGGAGAAATAACCTGCCAACTTACCAAAAACTATCCACGAAAGTCCCTTCCCCAATAGGTCGTCTAAATGACTTGCTATCATATTGATAAGCAACACAAAGATAACCACTGTAGTCGTGAGTATAAAGGGACCTACAAATGCACCAAAGATAAATTTGTCAGATTTTTTTAGCATACACAAAGTTAAGGCATAACTTTGAGAAAGTCGTTTTTTTGGCTATCGTTTAACATTTTTTAAATGTTACAGGTTGATAACGACATAATTGATTTATGAAAAAAGATTTTTTAATTTCTAAAATATAAAAAATCCGTCAAAATCTGCTTAATCTGCGTTATCCGCGTGCTAAAAGCATACACAAAAACGCTACTAATCTTTAAAGTAGTTATCAAAGCAAG
>JAAFJK010000561.1 GCA_013298105.1 Cytophagales bacterium | reverse complement strand
CAGGTAGGTAAGGTCTTTGAGCATATTGTTGTGTTGGGAAATTTGATAGTTAGGAACGAGTAAAAAATAACTTGGACATTTTGCTAATCTTTTGCGCTTATACTTCGTTGCAATATTCATTACAAAACACCGCTTTGCGCTTCTATTACGCCTTGTCTAAGCACAAAATATCGCGCAAAATCCTGACCATCTTATTTTTTACTCGTTCCTTACACAAAACAGCGCACAGACAAGCCGTCTGTGGACACATCTACAGCCATGAACCTACCTTTTACGCCTATAGCGGAGTATGTGAATATTTCCCGCGCCCCTTTTTTGATTTCAGGTCCTTGCAGTGCCGAGTCTGAAGCACAAGTATTGGCATCTTGCCTGCCCCTGAAAGACTTGGGTGCGAGCGTACTGAGGGCAGGCGTATGGAAACCGCGTACACGCCCCAATAGCTTTGAGGGACATGGCGAAAAGGCACTGCCTTGGGTAATAGAAGCCAAAAAACAAACAGGCTTGCCTGTAGCCGTAGAAGTAGCCACGCCCGCCCACGTAGAACTTGCCCTAAAATACGGCATTGACATACTTTGGATAGGCGCACGCACTACCGTCAATCCTTTCAGTGTCCAAGACATAGCCGATGCACTTCGTGGCGTAGATGTACCTGTGTGGATAAAAAACCCCGTAAATCCTGATTTAGCCCTTTGGATAGGAGCTATCGAGCGCGTAGCGGGGGCAGGCAAGACTAAGATAGCCGCGATTCACAGAGGTTTTTCTACCACAGATACCCACTACCGCAATGCCCCCATGTGGCAAATTGCCCTCGCGCTCAAGACTGAATTGCCTGACCTGCCATTGATAGGCGACCCCTCACACATGGGCGGAAAACGTGCGTATTTGGCGGAACTTTCCCAAAAGTTTTTGGATTTGAATTATGATGGGCTGATGATAGAAAGCCACGCGAATCCAGCCGAAGCCTGGAGTGATGCGGCACAGCAACTTACAGCCACAGACTTAGCCCATCTCCTTGCCTGCCTCTCTATGCGCGTGGGCAGGCAAGATAATACTGATGCGGGTTTTCAAGACGAACTCGCCACATTAAGACAAAAAATAGACCACATAGACAAAGAGTTCATACAGCTTTTGCGCCTACGTATGAATTTGGTAGAGCAGGTTTGCGACTATAAAATCGCGCACAATGTCGCTATTTTTCAAACCGAACGCTGGAATGATATTTTCCAAACCCGCAATGCTTGGGCTGAAGAATTAGAAATAAATCCCGCTTTTGTAGAAGAAATTTATAAGCTCATTTATATAGAATCTATCCGAAAACACCACGAGAGTCAAAAACTTTCACAGCCCAAAAACGTTATCTAAACATGAAATTTACCCATTACATTTTTTTATTTTGGACTTGCCTACCTTGCCTGCTACAGGCACAAACAGGCATCAAAGGTACTACCCGCAATGCCAAAGGCGAACCACTCCCTCTCGTGAGTATCTATGTAAAAAATCTCCAAACAGGCACTATCAGCAACGAAGACGCACTCTATGAGCTGAGGCTTCAGGCAGGCAAGTATCAAATCACTTTCCAAGAAATGGCACACAAAACCATTGAGAAAGAAATAACCGTAACCGATGGATTTGTTACGGTGGATATACAAATGGAGGCACAAAGTTTTGACCTCAAAGAAGTATCTGTTACCAGCTCGCGTGAAGACCCCGCCTATACCATTATGCGCAAAGCCATCGCGATGAGCAAAATCCACAAATTGCAGGTCGATAGCTACAAAGCCCTCATATACATCAAAGGCACAGGAAAAATGCTGAATATCCCCAAACTTCTCGAAAAAAGACTGGAGCGTGAAGATGGTATGAAGGAAGGCAAGTTGTTTTTGAACGAAACCATCACAGCCCTTGAGTTCGTACAACCCAATCAATACACCCAAAAAGTCCTTTCCTCCCGAAGCAGTGAAACAGCAGACGGCAGTAGCATCTCGCCTATGGATTTTTTGCAAGGCAGTTTTTATGACGAAAAACTAAACGGCATTCTTTCGCCTCTTGCGCCTTCTGCCTTTGCGTACTATAAGTTCGCGTGGGAGGCAAGCTACAAAGAACAAGGCTATGAAATCAACAAAATCAAGGTCATTCCGCGCTCAAAAGGCGATAATGTTTGGGAAGGATACCTCTATATCGTAGAAGACAAATGGTGCATTCACAGCCTACAACTACACACCACGAAATTGAAGTTTGGCATAGATGTCCAGCAACTTTACGCGCCCATCACGCAGGGCGTATTCATGCCCATCACACACCAATTCAAAATAGGTGGAAAGATTTTTGGCTTCGAGGGCGAATACAATTACCTTGTTTCTTCCAGTGATTATGAGCTAAAAATAAACCCGACCTACAACCAACAATTCAAACTCATAGACGAAAAAATAGAACGTGAGAAGGCAAAAATAGTCCAAAAAGCCCGCCAAGAAAAAACTAAAGAAAAAGAGAAATCGAAAGACCAAAACGTAGAATCTGCCCTCTTGAGTGGAGAAGAACTCACACGCAAAAATCTCCGCCAACTCATGAAAGAAGCCGAAAAACAAGCCCGCGAACAAGCCCGACAAAAAAAGAAAAAAGGCGAAATCCCTGACGAGGAATTGGTAAAAAATGAAACCACCATCATAGATTCGCTCGCCTTCAAACGTGCTAAAAACCAAGAATTTTGGGAGAAAAACCGCGCCATATCCCTCACAGAAGAAGAAAAAAATGCCTACAAACAACGCGATAGCACAATAGTAGCCGATTCGCTCAAAGCGCAAGGCAAAAGCCCAGACTCTACAAAAGCCAAAAAACAAAACGGTGGTTTTAGTTTTTGGGATATTTTTATGGGGGGCGATTACAAGGCAGGCAAGCGCGGACGCTTCATATACGGCGGAATTTTGCGTCAACTGAACTACAACACCATCGAGGGCTTTGCAGGCAATCTAAAACTTGCCTACCAACGCTTCGGCAAACGCAAAGACTTCAAAATCACAGGCTGGGGACGATACGCCACAGGCAGGCAAGTTTTTACAGGAAAAGGCGAACTTGCGTGGACTTTCTTACGCAGAACACGATACGACACTTTGCGGTTCAGAGAATCCAAATTCAGCATAGACGGTGGTAGATTCATAGAGCAATTCAATACCGAAACGCCCATGCCGATGTTCATGAACTCGCTTTATACCTTGTTTTTTGAACAAAATTATCTCAAACTATACGAAAAAGAATATGCCCGCATACGCTACAACAGCACCCTGAATGAACAACTTTCCCTTACTTCTTCGCTGGAGTTCGCACGCAGGCAAGGACTTGAGAATACGGCAGATTACCGCTTTTTTGAATGGAAAGAGCGCGAATTTACAAGCAATGCCCCCGAAAATGTAGAAAACATAGACACGCGCTTTCCTACCCACAACGCGCTTATTTTTCAGGCAAAACTTACTTACCTGCCCTCCGTAAAATACGGTAAACGCAACGGCAGACGCTATGTCATCTCCGATAAGTCGCCTGTACTTTCGCTTGACTACAGGCGCGGTATGCTTGATGTGAACTATGACCTGCTCGCGGTAGGTTTACAGCATAGTTTTGATTGGGGCATACGCAGTACAGTGGGTTATGCTTTCTCAGGAGGGGCTTTTTTGAATAAACAAACTATGTATTTTCCTGATTATAAGCATTTTAACGGCAATCGGATTTTTGTTCAATTTGCAGACCCTGTATCGAGTTTTAGGCTTATGGACTACTATCGATACAGCTCTATGGACAAATTTGTGATAGGACACGCTTATATCAAATTGCGCAAGTTTTTATTTACCCAAATCCCTATTTTTTACTTGACTGGAGTGCGCGAAAATATTTTTGTGAATCAGCTTTTCACACCCCAGACGAGCTATACCGAAACAGGTTATACGCTTGATGGTGTTTTGCGCCTTTTCAGGATAGAGGGCGTGGTCGCATTTGAAAATGGCAAATACCGCGAATGGGGCATCAGAGTAGGCATTACGACTACTTTTGGGCTTTCTGTGAATGGAGATTAAGCCATACCGCGCGGGCAGGCAAGGTGTAAACTTTTCTGGCATAGCGAAAAAATTAAAAAACTTGCTTAAATTTGCCCAAAAAACAGCAAAATCCCTCCACATGACAAATCAATATGATGTAATCGTAATAGGCAGTGGTCCTGGCGGCTATGTTGCCGCTATTCGTGCCTCCCAACTTGGCTTGAAAACCGCCGTAGTAGAACGTGAAGAACTTGGCGGAATATGCCTGAACTGGGGCTGTATCCCTACCAAAGCCCTCCTCAAAAGTGCGCAAGTGTTTGAGTACATTCAGCACGCCAAAGACTATGGCATTGCAGTCAGTGAGCCTACAGCAGACTTTGGGGCTATGGTAAAGCGTAGCCGAGATGTCGCGGGGGGTATGAGCAAAGGCATTCAATTTTTATTCAAAAAAAATAAAATTGACACCCTATTCGGACATGGCAAAGTCCTCAAAGGCAATCAAGTAGAAGTAGCTGATGCGCAAGGTAAAAAAACCAATTATAGCGCAAAACATATCATCTTGGCAACAGGTGGACGCGCCCGCGAACTCCCTGCCCTGAAAATAGACAACGAAAAAATCATAGGCTACCGCAAAGCGATGGTACTGGACAAACAGCCCAAATCTATGGTAGTCGTGGGTTCGGGAGCTATCGGGATAGAGTTTGCCTATTTCTATAGCTCTATAGGTACAAAAGTAACGATAGTGGAGTTCATGCCCCATATCGTACCTGTAGAAGACGAAGAAATCTCCAAAGAGCTTACTAAAATCTACACCAAAAAAGGCATAAAAATCATGAACAATGCCGAAGTTACGGCTGTAGATACCAAAGGCGAAGGTTGCAAAGTAAGTGTAAAAACGGCTTCTGGCATTGAAATTATCGAGTGTGATGTAGTCCTATCGGCAGTAGGTATGGTAGCCAACCTCGAAAATATCGGCTTAGAAGAAACAGGCATAAAATCCGAAAAAGGCAAGCTCATCGTGGACGAATTTTATCGTACAAATGTAGCAGGCGTGTATGCCATTGGCGACATCACGTCAGGGCAGGCACTCGCGCACGTAGCTTCGGCAGAAGGCATCATCTGTGTAGAAAAAATAGCAGGACATCACCCTGAGCCTTTGGACTACAACAACATACCCGGCTGTACGTATTGCTCGCCTGAGATAGCCTCTGTAGGTTATACTGAAAAGAAAGCAAAAGAAGCGGGCTATGAGATAAAGGTAGGCAAGTTTCCGTTCCAAGCCTCTGGCAAAGCCAGCGCGGGTGGCGTGAAAGAAGGCTTTGTAAAAGTCATCTTTGATGCCAAGTATGGCGAATTTTTGGGCGCACACATGATAGGCGCGAACGTTACGGAGATGATAGCCGAGATAGTTGTAGCTCGAAAACTCGAAACTACAGGACACGAAATCATCAAATCTGTACACCCACACCCCACGATGTCGGAGGCAGTCATGGAAGCCGCCGCCGCCGCTTATGGAGAGGTGATACACCTATAAGAAATGAAAATAAAATAACATAATAATTTCACTCACGCGAAGCCACGCTGTAAGCGTCTGTTGGTATTACCTAACCGCGTAAAAGCTCGATAACAGACGCTTACAGCGTGGCTAAATATGCTCAAGTTATTTTTTACTCGTTCCTAAAATGAGGTTTGAAATAAGAAATACGCGGTACGAACTCAATTTTTGAGTTCGTACCGCGTATTTTTTGATATAATATTTGATTTACAAACGTAACTTTGTGATACTATTTATAGCCAGAAAAGCATTTGGCAAATTGTCCTTTGCTCATGTCGGCTTCTGCTCTTTTGAGAACTTGCTCCTTTAGTCCCATGACAGTCGTGTAGCCCTTGCCTGCCTCTTTTACCATGTCTTCTTTGCCCTCACAAAGCTCGCCAATTTGTTTGGCATATCTGTAGGCTTCTTTGAAAGTAGGACATTCGTCCTTGCCTTTGGCATTTTTGGCAGTTTCAAAAGCGGCATTGTACTTGTCTTGGAGTGAGGAGAGTGCTACCGTAAATTCTTTTTGATTTTTGGTGGTAGTGATAACTTCTGTTTGCTCATCTATTGTTTTTTTAGAAGCCTCATTTTCAGCTTTTTGCTCCTCGATGGTTTTCTTTTGGTCTTTATTTTCGGTTTCGAGCTTGCCTACCTGCTCCATAAGAAGCGAGATTTGCTGGTCTTGATTTTTGATTTTTTGCTCCATTTTGGTAGTATAGGCAGTAAGTTCTGCATTTTTGCCTTGCGCTACGCGGAGTGCCTCCATAGAGCCATTGAGTTGCCCTTGCAAGTTTTTGAGGTTTTCTTTCAAGGCATTGACTTCATCTGTACTTGCAGTGCCAGATTTGATAAGTTGTGCCATTTTAGTCTGTAAGACTTCTACTGAATCCATGTAGGCTTCCAGTTTTTTCTTTTCGGGTGATTCTGTTTGTTTGGCGTTTTTTTCTGCACCCTCAGTACAAGCCACAAGGAGTACCAAAGCAAACAAGAACAGAGGCAAAAGGTTTTTGAGGTAAATACGCATAGAAGATATTATAAAAAAGTTGAGATTTTTTGCAAAGATAGCTTTTTTCAAGAAAAAAGCGAAACTGGGCAAAAGAAATAATTATAGCTTTTTTCAAGAAAAAAGCGAAACTGGGCAAAAGAAATAATGGTTCTTCAAAAGTTATGGCGGAATATTCTGTAGAACAGGCTTCCAGCCTGTTTATCATTTGAAACAACAGGCTGGAAGCCTGTTCTACAGTTTTGCCTCCGCAATAACTTTCGAAGAACCAGAAATAAATGGTTGTCTGACAATTTTTGTGGAAAAACATTTTTTGAGCAAGTTTGGATTTAAGAAACGCCTTTTTTGCTCAATAGGATAGGGTTTTAAACCCTATCCTATTGAGCAAAAAAAACTACCACAAAAATTGTCAGAGAACCTATTTGGTTGTCTGACAATTTTTGTGGAGAAGAAAAAGGGTGCGATTTGTGAGCGAACCACGAGATTGTTCGCTTCGTTCACAATGACAAACTCGGCACTTCTACAAAATTGTCAGACAACCGAATTTTTTAACCTTTTTTGAAACTATTTTACATACCAACCGTTTAGTATATATAAACTAACTCCGCTAAAACTATGATACACCAAGAACCAATAACTGTAAAATGCAGTGATGGCATAGCCCTCAAAGGTCTTTTGCTCTTGCCTGCCCAGCCGAAAGCCATCATACAATTTAATGGTGGAACGGGTGCAAAAAAAGAATTTTATTTGCCTTTTTTGATGTTTTTAGCCGAGCATGGCTATGCGTCTTGTTTGTGGGACTATCGTGGCAGTGGCGAATCTGCCCCTGAAGTTATGAAAGATTGTATGTACAATTTTTTGGATTATGGCACAAAAGATATGCCTGCCATAAAACAATACTTGCAAACGCGCTTTCCTGCCCTGCCTTATCTGATAGTGGGACATAGTGTAGGCGGGCAACAAGTAGGCTTCATGGACGACCTATCGAATATAAAAGGAATGTTGGGTTTTGCCGTTTCTACGGGCTATTTGCGCTATATGCCTCTCAGCTACAGGCTTTTATCAGCGTATTTCTTTTATTTGTTTTCGCCTGTGAGTGTGATGCTCAAAGGGTATGTAGCCTCGAAGCGTTTTGGTATCATGGAGGATTTGCCCAAAAGTGTAGTAGCTCAATGGCGGACGTGGTGTGCGAAGCCCGATTATTTTTTCAATGAGCAATTTTATGGTAAAACTGTCCCCGCAGGCAAGTTCAAACAATATAATTTTCCTGTCCAAATATTTTGGACTACTGATGACCCCATCTCAAACAAAGACTCTATTCCCGCTTACTGGAATCAAATTGAGAACCAAGACATCACATCTATCAAAAAAATAGAGCCAGCCGACTATGGGCAGAAAAAAATAGGACACTTTGGATTTTTTAGAAAATCCTTACAAGATACATTGTGGCAAGAGGCTTTGAGGGAGTTAGACTTGTTTTTGGTGTAGCTTCTACAACAGACTTCTTGCGAAAGTGCTATTTCTGATACCTCAACCCTGCCCTTCTCCAAATGGAGAAGGGTTAAAAAGGCTTTCGCAAGAAGTCTAACAACCAAAGTAGATGCTTTTGCGTGTTTGTTTGCTTACACTTATGCCAGTAAATGACCTTGAAAATCTGTAAAAAACAAAAACGCTTAAAAAAAGCTCTGCATACCGAGCTTTTTTCAAAAATAAACCATAACTTTGGGCGTTTAATATTTTTCAGCAACGTATCATGTCGCAAATCAAAGATAAGGTAGTATTAGTAACAGGTGGTGCCAATGGCATAGGCAAACTCTTAGGCGAAAAATGCCTACAAGAAGGTGCAAGACATTTGGTAATATGGGACATCAATCCCGCAAATTTGGACAAAACAGTGGCGCGTTTTCAGTCGCAAGGCTACCAAGTATCGGGTTATTTGGTAGATGTAGCAGATGTGAAAGACATAGAAAATACTGCACAGCGCGTACTCGCAGAGGTAGGCAAGGTAGATATTCTTTTCAACAATGCGGGCATCGTGGTAGGCAAGTTATTCAAAGACCATACCACGCGCGACATTGAAAAGACCTTTGACATCAATGTCTTGGGTGTGATGCACGTTACACGCAATTTCTTGCCTGCCATGCTACAGTATGGTTCGGGTCATATTGTCAATATTGCTTCTGCCTCCAGCCTTACGCCAAACCCCAAAATGTCTGTCTATGCCTCCAGCAAATGGGCTGTGATGGGCTGGTCTGAATCTATCCGCATAGAGCTTGAACGCGAGAACCGCGAGTTGCGCGTTACGACTGTGTGTCCTGGTTATATTGATACAGGTATGTTTGCGGGTACAAAAGCCCCCTTGCTTACGCCTATTCTGAAGCCTGAATACATCACAGACCTTATCATCAGGGCTGTCAAGAAAAATAAACTTTTTGTGATGGCACCCGCTACTGTGCATCTTTTGCCTCCTTTGCGTGGTATCTTGCCTACCCGTTGGTTTGACTTTATAGGAGGCAAGGTATTTGGTATTTATAAGACGATGGCGGATTTTGTGGGCAGACCACCTCAAGAAGCCGTACCAGAAAAACCGACTGAAAGTGTGAAATAAGATATTTTGAGGTGCGTGTCCCTACGCGCCTCTCTTTTTTGGTGGATAATTTTTTAAGAAATAAAAAGTAACTATTTAGCCCCCAGCTCCAAAGGGGAGTTTTTGTGTAAGTTTGCATTTAAACTTGCCTACCAAAACACTAAAATAGGCGAAAATTGGAGATAATTCTCCCCTTTGGGGTAGGGGGCTAAATAATTACAATAAAAATAAAAAATCTATATTTGGCAATTATCCCATAAAGCGTTAATTTTGCAAAAAATAATACCACTATGTTCAAAATACGCTTATTAGCATTTTTAACTATTCTTTGGATAGGCTCAAGTTGTGAAAAAATCATTGACGTAAAACTCGACGAAGGTGATGTCTTATTGGCGGTAGATGGCTGGATTACGAATCAACCTCCACCTTACTATATAGACCTCAGCACTACCGCGCCCTATTTTGCCAACCAACCCACCCCACGCGCTACAGGAGCTATCCTAAAAGTACGCGACAGCGATGGCATAGAAGAAACCCTTACCGAAGTTTCGGCAGGCAAGTATCGCATCAATAATGCAGGCAAAACAGGCGCAAGATACACCCTGACTATTCAGTATCAAGGCGAGAGCTATCAAGCCGAAACAGTCCTGAAACCTGTACCACCTATAGATTCACTTTTGTACGAAAAACTGCCCGCACGATTAGGCAGAGAGGAAGGCTTGTATGGGAAATATTATGGACCCGAACTGCCCACTGAAAAAGATTTTTATCGCCTCAAAGTATTCAAAAACGATACACTTTTCAATAAACCGCGTGATTTAACATTGTTTTTTGATGAATTTGTGAATGGTAATTACCTTTTTGACTTAGAAATCAATCCTTTTGAGCCTTACAAAAGAGGCGACAAGATGCGCGTAGAATTATGGTCTATCTCTGAAGATGCCTATAATTTCTACAACGAAATGATTCAGCAAATCAATAACGGAGGCTTATTTGCTACACCTCCCGCAAATGTCCGCACAAACGTCAAAAACTTGAATCCACAAGGCAAAAAGGCAGTAGGTTATTTTGGAGGAGCGGGCGTGTCATTCATACAAGGCACATTCACAAGCGAAAAAGGCAAGATATTGCCCTAAGTTAGAAAATTCGTTCCGTCTATTTTTGACTCTTGCTTATCTTTTTGGGTAGGCAAGTTTTTTCTCTACTTCTGCCAAAACAAAAGCCCAATCCACTTGGCTCTCTACAAAGTCAAGGTCATTCACGTCTATTATCAGTAATGGACTTTCAGTATAGTTTGCTATCCATTGCTCATAACAGTCGTTGAGCGTATCCAAATAAGTCGCAGGAATATCTTTTTCAAATTCGCGCCCACGTTTGCGGATTTGCGCCTGCAATTTGGGCAAATCAGCCCGAAGGTATATCAACAAATCGGGAGGCTTTACATATTCAAGCATACTGCTATAGACTTGCATATAATTTTCATAATCACGTGCAGACATCAGAGCTGAATCTACCAGATTTTTTGCAAAAATATGTGCATCTTCATAAATCGTGCGGTCTTGTACGGTAGAAATGCCACTTTTGCGCACAGATTGGACTTGCGCAAAACGATTGTTCAAAAAATATATCTGCAAATGAAACGCCCAACGGGGCATATCTTCATAAAAATCAGCCAGATAAGGATTATCTTCCACTGATTCAAAAGAAACGTGCCAACCAAAATGGTCAGCTATGCGTTTGGCAAGTGTGGTCTTACCCGCGCCTATATTGCCAGCTACTGCAAGATGCATGAGAAAAGTATTTTTTTGCAAAGATATGCAATCTTTGTTATAGTTACGGCATAGTTTCGTATCTTTGGGGTATTTGAAAAACTTGCCTACCCCGTCATGAGGTCTTATTATCCCGCCATGACCAAGTTTCACTTTCAATCCTTTATAAACTCATAATCCCATTTCATGGGCTATTTCAGGGGCTTTATAAAATTATTTAACAAAAAATTTGGAAAATACAACCAAAGCACCTATCTTAGTGCAAAATTAAACCAAACCAATAAATTTCTATTCTTATGGGTATCTTCGGAAGAATTGCCGACATCTTTAAGGCAAACGTGAACGATGCGCTGGACAAAATGGAAGATCCAGAAAAAATGATTAAGCAAATGGTCATTGAAATGCAAGAAGCCATTGCCAAAGCTACTTCTGGACTTGCCACAGCGATGGCGCAAGAGAAAAAACTTGAACGCGACTACAATACCTACGTAGAGCAAGGTAAAAGCTGGGAACAAAAGGCTATGACTGCCTTGAACTCAGGCAACGAAGACCTTGCACGCCAAGCACTTGCCAAAAAAGCAGAGGCTGACCAACAAGCAAAACAGTATGAGGCGATGTACATACAAGCGCGTGATACTGCCGCCAAGCTCAAAACCCAAGTAGAAGGTCTGAAAGCAAAACTCAATGAGGCGAAAATGAAAGAAAGCACCCTCATTGCACGCAATCAATCTGCTCAGGCGCAAAAACAAATTGCCAAACAAGTCGGCAATTTTGACGCATCAAGCAATTTTGCAAAATTTGATAAATGGGAGGAGAAAATTCTCAAAAATGAAGCTGAAGCACAAGCCTTCACTGAATTGGGGCAAGACAGCTCTAAATCATTGAATGACGAATTCAAACTTCTTGAGAAAAACACTCAAGTTGATGACGAACTTGCAAAACTTCGTGCAAAACTCAACTCAGGAGGCTAATTAGTTTTTAGTTGATAGTTTTTGGTTAATAGTTTTTGGTGTTTAGTTGATAGTTTTTGGTGTTTAGTTGATAGTTTTTAGTGTTTGGTTGATAGTTTTTGGTGTTTGGTTGATAGTTTTTGGTGTTTGGTTGATAGTTTTTGGTGTTTGGTTGATAGTTTTTGGTGTTTGGTTGATAGTTTTTAGTTTTTAGTTTTTGGTTGATAGTTTTTAGTTTTTGGTTGATAGTTTTTTACTAATCTCTCAACCCTCAACCCTCAACCCTTCAACCCTTCAACCCTCAACCCTTCAACCCTTCAACCCTTCAACCCTTCAACCCTCAACCCTCAACCCTCAACCCTTCAACCCTTTAACCCTTTAATCCTTTAACCTTTCAACCCCAAAATCTATCCTCAATTTTTTTTCACATTTCTCAAAAACTTTAATGTAATGCCCAATATGCCTAAGTTTAAAATCCTAAAAAGTGGCGTAAATGAAGCACTCATGGCTTCTACAAAACAAAAAATAGAAGGTTATATGAAAGACCTTTTTCACGACCATGAAGTAGTGAAAATAGATGACTTTTATACCTTCACATTTGGTAGCATCACAGTTACCGTACAAGTGTTGCCTTGGCACAGCGAAGATGTACTTGTAAAAGTATATTCGTATTTGGGCGAAGATGATGCACAGCTTCATGCTGACCTCGCAAGCGAATTATTGCGCTTGAATGCTACTATCCCTTTTGGGGGCTTTGGTCTTACTTTTGAAGGACAAGCAGTATTCACTTACTCTCTTGCAGGAGAAAATATAGACGCAAACGAGTTCCAAGCCGCCGTACAAATGGTTGCAAAAACTGCAGACGACTATGATGAGTACGTAAAAGGCATAAAAGAAGCTGTAGTAGCTTAACCTTTTTCAGACTGTTGTGCTATTGCTTTTGGATAAAGTTATTTATTCAAAAGCAATAGCTTTTTAAGCACATCCTATAAATACATCTTTGTTCCACTAATCCTTAAATTTATTCCTGATGGTTGTTTTTATCATTATAGGTATTATCTTAGCCGCCGTAGGAGGCTTCTTGATATATAATCGACAGTTCGCGCTGAATAAAGCCATGAACGTCCGCTATCACCAAACTTCCAAAATCCGTGAAGAACTCGAAATATACAATGGCGTAGCCGCAGGGGTAGGCAAGGGCAACTTTAGCGGAAAAATAGCCGAATTCAAAGGCATCTGCACCGCCAAAAATCCACTACAAGCCGAACATAGTGGCGAAGCAGTAGTATATTATGAAGCCACTGTATCGCGCAAATACGAAACCACCGAACAAGAACGCGACAGCGAAGGCAGAACGCGCACCGTAACGCGCACCCATACAGACATCATCACAAGTAATACCCGACATATCAAGTTTTTTTTGAATGATGGCAGTGGAGAAGACATCATGGTCGACCCTGAAGGTGCAAGCATTGATGCCATCGAAACCTTCAATCGATTCGAACACGAAGCCCCACAAGGTTTTAGCATCAGTAGCTTCATGAATAACTCACGTACATTGGGATTCCAATATACGGAGCGCAGTATTCCTGTAAGAACACAACTGTATGTATTGGGCGAACTTTCAGACCGCAGAGGCGAAATATCTGTAGTAAAACCCTCGAAAGAAGGCGAAAACTTCATCATATCCCACAAATCTGAAGAACAGATAGTAGCAGATGCACAAAGCTCTGCAAGCTGGCAACTCTATGGAGGTATTGCGCTGATTGTATTAGGGATTTTGGCTACTGTAATAGGTGCTTTTATGGAAAAATAATTATTTAAAAAATTACAATCATACCAAAATAGATTTGTTGTGATAGCAAATCTGCTGAACTAAATCCTTGCCTGCCTGCCTAT
>JAAFJK010000334.1:15427-25969 GCA_013298105.1 Cytophagales bacterium | reverse complement strand
TAAATGGCACTTTAGAAGTGTTCAAAAATTTGCTCAAAGGCGACTTGATAGGCGACCACAGTATGGAAAATGCTTACCTGCCCCTGCTTCAAAAGCACAATAACCACAATCCTTTCTCGAAGTAAGTCATAAAAAAACACCCTTTTTTGGAAGGGTGTTTTTTATAACTTTTTATCTAAAACGTGCATTGTGTCATGTCTTTCAAGTCAGGGACGCGCGTTTTTTTGTAATAGCCTACTACATAGCTTACTGCGCCAGCTTTGTCCAAATATTTGCTGAAGTTTTTTGCCTCCCAGTAAGATGTAAAATAACCCAACATATATTTTTTCATGCCACCTTCGCTCTGCTCCACTATGAAGTTGGGATTATTGTCGAGGTATTTTGAAAAGTCCAAATTTTTGTACGCCCCTATCTGCACGCTGAATATACAGTCGCGGACTTTGCGCGACTGTCCTGTGGCGTTGATTTCGGGGCGGTCTTTTTGGATTTTGCGCAACTGTTCTTCGTAGTAGGCGATGCTTTCGTCTTTTTCTGCCAACGCCTTTTCTGTATTTTGGGCATCAGCTTTTTTTTGCAAAAGTTGGGCATTGCGTACCTTTATATCTTCGTCTATTTGTGTAACTTCTTTTTTCATTTTGGCAAAACTTTCCATGTTTTTGGAAAGGCTTGCGATTTCTTTTTGAAGTTGCTTTTTTTGTTCTTTCGTAAGCGTGGGCTGGGCTAAGGCAGGCAAGGCTATCCCTATAAAGCACAATAACAAAATATATTTCATAAGATTTGGGTTGGTTTAATTTTGTTTTTTGCCATCTTCGTATCTTACGACTATGGCATCTCTGATGCGGAGTTGTTTTAGGTATTGGCAAAAAGTGTCAGCTTCATTTTTGGTTTTGAAATAGCCAAGCGTATATTTTTTTTTGCCATCTTGGTCTTCTTCACCACTGAATACAGGCTGGGGTTTGCCCGTAACTTCGCTTACTTCTTTGTAGATATAGGCTTCTTCGATGGGTACTTGGACTTTAAAGAGTGTGCCTTTTTCGTCTGTGGTAGTTTTTACGACTACATCAGTTTCATTTTTTTCAGCTTTGAGGCGATTGATTTCGTCCACGATTTCTTTTACGCGGGCTTCTTTTTCGGCAAGTTTAGTTTTGCCATTGTTCACAGCTTCGTTCAGGTCAGCTATTTGCCCATCTAATTTGGCAACGGTTTCTTTGTTGGTTTGATATTTCTTTTTGAACTCCTCATAGGCGGCGGGGTTCTTTTTGAACGCCGCAATTTCCTTTTCGAGGGCTTTTTTTTCTGCTTTAGAAAGTTTTTCTTGGGCAGTAGCGAGGCAGGCAAGGCAAAAGAGTAGGAGTGTGAGGCAATACTTTTTCATGAGGTTCGTTGTTTTTTTGCAAATATCTAAATTTTTTTTTGAAAACTATGCAAACACAAGAAAATCCTTGGACACAATTTGATTGGCATGAAGTCATGAAAGATATGCAGACACTTGGAGAGAGTATCCGCGAGGAGGTTTTGACCAAGAAGAAGCCTTCCGCGTCGCCTCCTATAAATATAGAAGTGCTGGAAAACCATTATTTGTTGTATGTTTTTTTGGTGGGTTATGCCAAAGAAAATCTGAAACTTTCGTGGGAAAACCACAGCATGACCATCAAAGCCTTGCCTACAGATGCCGATGTGCAGGCAAGTTATGTAGTACAAGAATATGTACTGATGCCTCTGGATCGCACTTTTGACTTGCCTACCGATACCGAGCCTGAGCGCATGGAGGCGAAGTTTGAGCATGGGATTTTACGCATCAAATTGCCCAAAACCTTGCCTGCCCAAAACGAAGTATCTATCATCTAAAAAGCAACTTGAAAATAACCCAAAGTGCGTGAGAATTAAAAAAAATCACGCGCTTTTTTTTGGTGTTTTTTGATGAAATCAAAAATTAAATTAAAAAAAAATGTATTTTATTTTTTTTTTGAAAAATATGTGTTTTATTTGCACGAAATTTTAATTTCATATTTCTCTTGTTAGGAGATAATATACTTAAGTCATCTTATTTTTCACTCGTTCCTTAGCAAAAACTGTAAAAATTATTCTTATGCCCTATTCATTGAAGTATGACTATTTCTGTATCATATAATCCTTCAAAACTATGTCTAAAATACCTGCGGCAAAAATTAAAAAATACGAAACTATCGTAGAAAAACTCGAAGCAAACCAACAAATTTGGCAAGCTATCGGTGCTATGCAAAATGCTGTGAACGACATCAAAACTCGATTGAGCAATTTGGTAAATCCTATTAAAGAAGTCAAAAAAAGGGGTCCCGCACCCAAAAGTGCAGACGAAAAAAACAGCGTAAATCTAAAAGTAGAACGTAGAAATACACTGAACAAAAAAACTGTACGTCTTGCTGGCTCTTTGTATGCGTATGTGATTGATTTGAAAGAACCTACGATAGACAAAAAAGAGCTGGTCGACTCTACTCAAATGGGCAAAAAAAATGACAAACAAGCAGTACTTACTGCCCAAAAATTAGTTGAGTTTTCACAAGAAAATCATGAAAAATTGAGCTATTATGGCGTAACTCAAGAAGAACTTGAAGCACTGATGGCGGCTACTAAAGAGTTTGCAGAAGTAGCAGGTAGAAAGAAAAAAGAAGCCGATACTGCGCCCAAAGAAAAACCAAAAGAGCGTATAAGTGGCACCAAAATACTCAAAGAAATTGATGATATTTTGGTAGAGAAAGTGGATAGACTTTTGCTTCGTTTTGAAGACAGTCACCCTGATTTTTACAAATCATACGACCGCGCACGCCGTAACATGAAAAAGAAAAAAGAAACTGCTGAACCATCTACTCCAGCACTTGAGCCTGCGCCAAAAAGAACTTATCGCAAAAAGAACATGGGAGATGCCAACGCATAAAAATATGGTTGTCTGACATTTTTTGTGGAGAAACATTTTTTGAGCAAATTAGTAATTTAAGTTTAAAACTCTATTCTATTGAGCAAAAAAAAGCTACCACAAAAATTGTCAAAAAACTAAAAATATCTGAATGTCAAAAAAAGACTTGTTATTTTGACAAGTCTTTTTGTTATTTTAATCCACTTTAGGGCTTCCGTTTGGTATTATAATATATGGAACGCAAGAAACTTTTAAGTGAATATCACCCTGTATTTTACTTTCTCTCTGTTTGGCAAAAGCGACTGAAGCGGTATTGGCATTGGCGTGCCTCAAAAAACAAATATGCCCAATACAAAAACACTACTGACTTGCCTACCCGCATCAAAAAGCATCAATCTGTACTATTGCGCAAATTGGGCGACAGCGATATGCAACTCCAACACAACAAAGTAGAGAACCTAAAAATAGCGATTCGGGCGATAGATGGCATTGAGATAGCTCCTCAAGAGATTTTTTCTTTTTGTAAATTGGTGGGGCTTCCCACTCGCGCTAAAGGTTACAAAATGGGTATGGAGTTGAGCTTTGGGCAGGCAAGGGCAGGTATCGGAGGAGGCTTGTGCCAGATTGCCAATTTATTGCATTGGCTGGTGTTGCATAGTCCGCTCACTGTCGTAGAACGGCATCACCACAGCTTTGACCCCTTCCCAGACGAAGGTCGAGTGTTGCCTTTTGGGAGTGGCGCGACTATTTTCTACAATTACAAAGATTTTTGTTTTCGCAACGATACGTCCCACACTTTTCAAGTGCGCCTTTGGCTGAGTGAAAAATGTTTGGAAGGCGAACTGAGGGCTGATACAGCCCTTTCATACGCCTATCATGTAGAGGAAAAAGACCACGAATTTTTGAAATTGGGCGAGGTTTTTTATAGGAAAAATGAAATTTGGAAAAATAAAATTGCCAAATTTGAAGGAGGCAAGATATTGGAAACTTCTTTGGTGGCACGAAACTTTGCTCGCGTGGTTTATGTTCCCGAAGTCTATCGTGAAATAACTTTGAATGACCTCACAGATGAGCAAAAAGGGCGATTATAGTTCAGCGATTGCATCATAGTCAATGTCTTGATGTGAAGCATGGTAAATGGCTTTTTCGGCTTGTATTACAAGCACTTGGGGCGATTGGTGCTGGACAGCAAAGTCTTCTGCAATTTGATTTGAGATGGCGCGATAGGCTTTCAAGTCCAAATAATAGGGTATTGTATGTTCCATTTCGGTATTGTCCCAAGCACTTTCAAATGCTCGGAGTGCCATCGCACTTACGCCACAGGTGGTACTGTGTTTGAAAATAAGGACTTTTTGGGTAAGAGAAAGGGCTTTGATTTCTGCTAATTGCGTGGGGTTATTGAGTTGATTCCAGTCTATTTTGGGCATACTATTTTAACGATTGATGAGGTGCGTTGATATTTCAGCTATGATGTGTTTGGCTACGTCTTTTTTGGATTGTAGCGGAACTTCTACACTTTTTCCGTCTTTGTGTAGTATGGTTACGATATTGGTATCATGTCCAAAACCTGCACCTGCATTTTGCAAAGAATTGAGGACTATCATGTCTAAATTTTTGCGTTGCAATTTGCCTTGCGCGTTTTCGAGTTCGTTATCCGTTTCGAGGGCAAAGCCTACCAAACATTGATTTTCGCGTTTTCGCGTCCCCAAAGTTTTGGCAATGTCTATGGTTTTGACAAGCTCAAGTGTAAGCGTATTTTCGCCTTCTTTTTTCTTTATTTTGGTTTGGGCTACGGTTTTGGGTGTATAATCTGCCACTGCCGCCGCCAAGATGACGAGGTCGGCTTTGTCAAAATGTGCTTCACTTGCTTCATACATTTCTTGCGCACTTCGCACTTGTACGCGCTGAATATGTGGGTGTTGTGTGGTAAGATTAGTAACCCCTGTTACCAAGACCACATTTGCGCCTTGCGCCGCCAGCGCTTCGGCTAAGGCATAGCCCATTTTGCCTGTCGAGTGATTGCTGATAAAGCGTACAGGGTCAAGTGCTTCTTGAGTAGCCCCTGCGGTAAGGAGTACATTTATGCCTAAAAAATTCTGTGGCTGGTCTTGATTCAAAAAAGCTACAATTTCTTCGGGTTCTGCCATGCGCCCCTCCCCTACCAGTCCACTTGCAAGCTCGCCATGCGTGGCGGGTATGATGACATTGCCATAACTTTTGAGCTTTTCAAGATTGGCTAAAGTGCTGGGGTGGCGGTACATATCCAAATCCATGGCGGGGGCAAACATCACAGGACAACGTGCAGAAAGATAAACAGCCGTAAGTAGGCTATCACACAGACCTGAAGCGCATTTTGCCAATGTATTTGCGGTGGCAGGTGCAATGATAAAAACATCTGCCCACAAGCCCAATTCCACGTGATTATTCCACGTACCCGTTTGTTTATTTGCCTGAAAATCAATCAATACAGGATTTTTGGAGAGTGTAGCAAGTGTAAGAGGTGTGATAAAATCTGTAGCTGACTCGCTCATGATTACTTTTACTTCTGCCCCTTGCTTTACCAACAAACGTACAAGCATCGCCACTTTATAAGCCGCGATGCTTCCTGTAACACCTATAAGGATTTTCTTTAGATTCATGAGATTACAGATTTTATTTTCATAATGCTTTAATTATGAAAGATTTATAAACGCAAATCGTACATCTTAAATCGTAAATATGCTTATACAGCAGGCGGTTCTGGATATTTGTATATCAATTTGCCCTCTATCAGTTCTTCCATAGCGATATTGGTAGCTTTGGGCATACGCTCATAATAGCGCGAAATTTCGATTTGTTCGCGGTTTTCATAAACTTCTTCAAGTGTATCAGAGCCACCCGAAAAGTCCAACAATTTGTTGCTCAATTCTTCTTTGAGTTCAGTTGCTATTTGTTTTGCACGTTGTGAAACTATGACGATAGCTTCGTATATATTGCCAGTGTGGGCAGTAAGTTTTGCAAGGTCGCGTGTTACGATAGATTGCGAAGCGTTGGTTTTGATTGCCATATAGAGAGTTTGGATTTACGGTTTCGGAATTACGATTTATGATTTTAGATTTACAATTTACGATATTTTAGGAATGAGAATAAAATAACATGATAATTTCACTCACGCGAAGCCACGCTGTAAGCGTCTGTTGGTATTGCTTAGGAACGAGTATAAAATAACTTGCCTTTTTTGCTTATCTTTTGTGCTTATACTTTGTTGCAATAATCATTACGAAACACCGCTTCGCGCTTCTATTGCGCCTCGTCTAAATCCAAAATATCGCACAAAATCTGACCATCTTATTTTTTACTCGTTCCTTACAGCGTGGCTAAATATGCTCAAGTTATTTTTTACTCGTTCCTTAATTATCAAAGATTTTAAATTGTAAATCTCCTTATTTACCTGCCTGCCAGCACGTTTGGATTGGCAATGGCATAATTGGCGCGGTCTGTATAACTTTTGACAGTTTTTTTGTATTTGCTGTCTGGGTAGCGGTCGATGAAGTCTTCAGATATTTTAACCACTGTTTTGAAACGTTCTATTTGTTTTTTCTCGATGCTTTGTTTGGCATATTTATATTGTGATTCGATGCTTAGATAGAGTGCGTCTTCTGCATATTGGGAGTCGGGAAACTCTCTGCGAAAGTTATTGAAAGCCGTTACTGCCGCTTGAAAATAACCTATTTTGTGGTAAATTCGGGCATTGTCGAAGGCTTTTTTCTCTAATTTGCCGCGTAGTTCTTGTAAAATTTTGCTACATTCTTCCATGTAGTTTGAGTTTGCATAAGCGTTCAGATAACTTTGGGTGGCATTGATGGCTTCGAGGGTGTTTGTTTGGTCAAGATTGGAAGGTGCGGCATCTTTATGCAATGATTTTACGTGCATATATCTTGCCTCCTCTGCATACTTACTGCCTCTAAAGTTCTCGTAAAACTTCCTAAAATAGTCTGCCGCAAGTGCCAACTGCTCTTGGTGAAAGTGGCAATAGGCATAATAAAAACTGGCTAATTCAAACTCTTTGCTCCCTCTGATAAGTGGTAATACTTGCTCAAGAAGTAAGCCTGCACGATAGTAGTCGCGTTTTTCATAGTATCGGATAGCGGCATCATATTGTTCTTTGGCATCTCCTTTGCGTATGCGCTGGAATTTGCAGGCAGAGAAAGCCAAAAGGCAGATAATGGTGTAAATTACAAATTGGTTGATTTTCATGTGCGCAAAGGTAGCTATTTTTATACTATTTTGCAAAAATATCATTTTTTTTACACTATTTTTAGTTTGGGCAGGCAAGTTTTTTTAATCTTGCGCCTATAATAGAAGACATAAAGCTCAAAACTACTTCCTACAACTTTTGGTTATGTCTTAAAATAATTGTAATTTTGTAGTGTTTTTGGGCAAAACACCCATATCAAAAATGCGACATGGAAATAGCTGAACCATTAGTTTATAAAGTCTTGGGGCTTACTGCCCAAATACTCGAAGTGAGTATCGAGCCAAATCAAACCATCATTGCAGATGGCGGGCTTTTGCTATATCTTGACGAAGAAATCGTACACGAAACCCGCCCTGATGATGGATTTGAGCCTGAAAAGCTCGCCTCCGCAGGCAAGGGGCAGGAAAGTTTGGAGGAAGATATAGCTGATGACAACGACCTGATGCCCGAAGTGGTCGCCTTGCCTACCAAAGCCGTCTCTAAAATAATAGAAGAAGACGAAGACGAAGCAGAAGGGACTTTTTTGGAAAAAC
Source organism: Cytophagales bacterium (assembly GCA_013298105.1). Lineage (GTDB taxonomy): Bacteria > Bacteroidota > Bacteroidia > Cytophagales > Microscillaceae > RDXI01. Next base: position 18,306 of record JAAFJK010000334.1, on the reverse strand, counting down.
TTTGGAAAGCTACCCGCAAAACTATCTCCAACATTGGTACGAAAATCCAAGAAAGTACAGGCAAAAAAGAAGTACCCGCGCCTGCCCCCGAACCTGAAGCACCCAAATCGTTTGGAGGAGTTTTTGAAGAGCCTCCTGCTCCAGTATCAAGCGTACCCGAACCTATCCCCGAACCTGAACCTATCTTTTCTTGGTTTCTTACGCATTTGCACAATCCAAGCGAATATATGCGCAAAGTGGGCTTTACGACTACGCATGGCGGACTGGTAGTGCCTATAGAGCTTGATGATTTGGCAGAAAACGCGATTATTTTTCAGACAGGTGCGTTTTTATGTGCCAGAAAAGGTGTACAGTTGGAGAAATTTTTGGATACAGGCATCAGCGTAAACTTCACGCAAGGCAAACTTTTTAAGCTCGATAAAATCACAGGAAGTGGGTGTATGTTTTTGAGAGGTGAGGGACAAGTCATTACCAAAACCATGGAAAATGATGCCATTCGCTTGAATCTTTTTTCGCTCCTTGCCTACGAAAGTACGCTTTCGCTCGATACAAAGCAAATCACGCTTACAGATGCCATGAATTATGAAGACCAGACACAGTTCGCGCTTTTGAGTGGGACAGGGCGGTATTGGCTACAGACCGCCAACTTACAGCATTTGGTGTATAGACTTTCGCCTGTAGTTTTTGAACCTGAAACTCCGAAAACACCTGACTTGCCTGCCCCCGCGCCTCAAAAAGCTGAAATAGAGGAAGATGCGGAACTGGATATAGATAAAATTGTGGAAGAAATGTAAACCTATAGCCCATGTATCTCACAGAAAACACTCCCGAAGCCCAAGAAATGCGCCAAAAAGTGCGTGATATGCTTGTAAGTGAATATGAGCCAAATGTAGGTTTAGCGTTTGCTATTTTGCAGACGGGCGGTTTTCATCTGGAGCTTTTTCCGTACATTTGGAGTGCATATTGCAGCAAAAAATATGACTTACAGGAGTATGAAGACACTTTTCAGGCAATGATAGTGGCTCTTTTTCCCGAAAAATTGCACGAGTATATCCAGCACGAGGCTTCACGTATGCGTGCCTATTATTGGCGAAGCCCCTATAATTTGTTCAACAATACCACGTTTTTTGAACTTTTGGTAAGCGAAAATATGACTACACTCTCCGCGCTTTTGGGTTATTGGGAGCGTGAGCCTTTTTACAAAAAACATACGTGCCTTACGCGGTTTTTGTTGGAAAATAAGGCAACGATTGACAAAGGTTTTTTCTTGCACCCTGACTTGCCTGCCCATTTTTTACGTACACAAGGATTGGATTATTTGTTTCAAGACGAAGACGAAAATTTTGATAAATTGGCTTTTTTGAAAAGATATATCTTACCCAAAACACCCCAAAGACCATTTTTTACTTTAGATTTGAGCAATACAGGGCTGACTGTATTGCCCAAAGAAGTGCTGGCTTTGGAAGGACTGGAGGTGCTGAATATCTATGGTACAAAAATCAGGGATTTGCCTCATGAGGTTTTGGCGACTGTAAAACAGCTATATGTCAATAAAAAAACGAAGCGCAAAATCTATGGCAAAATCATGGGCGAGGGACGTTTTGATTATTTTTATGCCCAATTCCTTGCCTACCAAAAGGCAAATACGCTCTGGGAAGGCAAGAAATATACAGAATCGGTAGGCTATTTTGAGATAGCTGAGCGCATTATTCACACAGTTTACTTTAGCGAAAAAGAGCAAAATGATTTTTGGGAACGCTATTTTTACGCGCTTTTTAGGGAAGGGAAATTGAATGAAGCCAAAGATGTTTTGCAAAAAGCGGCGGCGGCTTTGCCCTATCCTCGCCTATTTGATTGGAATGGCTGGCTGACCTACATGGCGCATTTTTATTGTTTGGAGATTGAAAAAGAATACTTGGACATTTTAGAAAAGTATGCCACAGAGAGTAATGCCATGAGGCATCTTGGACTGGCGCATATCCCCGAAAACATAGGCTATGTGCATGATTATGGCTGGCGCGTGATGCACGAAGTTGCCATTTACAAAGGGCAGATTCAGGGTGCTATCCGCATTGTGGCAAAGGCGTGTGCCGAGATTCCTACTATACAACTTCCTCATTGGCATTGGTTGAAGTATTTTAGACATTTACATTTCAAAGGGGACTTTGAGAGTATCGTCCTTCTTTTTGAAAAATACGAAACTATGTTCCTGTTTCAAGCTGATGGAAGTTTGGCAACCGAACGTCTGCATGGAGTGGTTTGGATTTGGATTGAAGCCTATATGCGGGTAGGCAAGCTCGAGAGGGCTGAACTCCTCTGTAGCTACCATATCCAATATTTCCAAAAACACCAAAGTATGCCATCTACGTATTTTGCCAGACTTGCCTACCATTATTTAGGAGAGATTTATACTGCTCAAGGTAAAACTGCCTGTGCTGAGTGGGGCAGGCAAGTGCTTGAGGATATCCACACACTACTTCAGCCAAAAGTATTTTTATAAAAAATGGCAAGTTCAAAAAATATAGCTATCTTTGCAAAAAAAATGCTTAAGAGAATATGTTGGAGATAGCAACAACCATGAAACCTTATCTTATCGAGTTTGCACACATAGGAGAACCCAATATTGGTTATATCTCTATAGCTGAACAACAAAAACAAGTGCCTTTTGATATAAAGCGTATCTTTTGGACTTACCACACACCCGAAAGTGTCGTAAGAGGTAGACACGCACACTTTAAAACCGAGCAGGTTCTGGTAGCTGTATCGGGCAGAATTATAGTGAATACGGAGTTCGCTGATGGAGAAATACAAACATTCTCCCTCGAGAAGCCTCATGTGGGGCTGTATATCCCTCCCAATGTCTGGCATACTATGCAATA
>JAAFJK010000334.1:0-15417 GCA_013298105.1 Cytophagales bacterium | reverse complement strand
CCCAATAGTCAATTAGCTTTAGTGATAGACCAAGATGCCAATAGACTAAAAGCAGTGCAACAACTCTATCCAAATGTAGCGGTTAGCACCTCGATTGATGATGCCTTCAAAAGTGATAAGATAGACGCTGTAGTGATTGCTACCCCTGTTTTTACACATTATGCTTTAGCAAAAGAAGCTCTACTAAACGGGAAGCACGTCATGGTAGAAAAACCTATGACTGCTACAAGTGCTGAAGCAAAAGAGCTTATCGAACTTGCCTCCCAAAATGGTAAACTAATCATGCCAGACCACACTTTCCTTTATACAGGCGCAGTCCAAAAAATGAAAGAATTGGTAGATAACGGCACTATAGGCAACATTCAATACATTGATTCTACACGCATTAACTTAGGGCTTTTCCAGCCTGACATCAACGTTTTGTGGGATTTAGCTCCTCACGACCTTTCTATTTGTGATTATCTGATAGGCGAGAAGCCGTACAGCGTACAAGCTACAGGCATTTCGCATACGAATAATGGCATAGAAAATATAGCTTACCTGACTGTAAATTATGAAAATAATAAAATAGCGCATTTTAACTGTTCGTGGACTTCGCCTGTGAAGGTGCGCAGTATGCTCATAGGGGGCGACAAGAAAATGATACTTTGGAATGATTTGGACGTATATGAAAAAATAAAGATTTATGATACAGGCTATGATGTAAAGACAGAGGAGGAAAAAATAAAAATCTTGGTGGATTATCGTGTAGGCGATATTTTTGTACCTAAATTAGATGGTACAGAAGCACTTTCTGCTCTTGCACGTGATTTTGTGCAATCTGTCCTGACTAATCAAACGCCGCGCTCTCATGCGGCACTCGGACTTATGGTAGTACAAGTCCTCGAAGCGGCACAACAGTCTATCAAACAACGTGGTAAAGAAGTTATTTTATAAATTTGTATGCAAATCCTTACAGTAGAAAATGAACGTCAATCGCTCAACAACGTAAAAGTAGGCGAGGACGTAAAAATATTCAAATTCGTGAACGCTTATGGTTGCGAAATAGGCGATGGCTCTAAAATTGGTTCTTTCGTCGAAATCCAAAAAGGCGTTACGATAGGCAAACATTGTAAAATTTCCTCGCATACCTTTGTATGTGAAGGGGTTACGATTCAAGACGGTGTATTCGTAGGGCATAATGTTTCGTTTATAAATGATATGTTTCCGCGTGCTGTGAACGAAGATGGAAGCCTTCAAACGGAAGCAGATTGGCAAATGGTCAATACGGTTGTAGAAGAACGCGCTTCTATAGGTACAGGTGCGACTATTTTGGGCGGTGTGCGCATAGGCAAGAATGCCATCGTGGGTGCAGGCTCTGTTGTTACCAAAGACGTTCCTGCAAATGCCATAGTAGCAGGCAATCCCGCAAAAATCATAAGATACATTTAACAAGGGACATTTATCATTTATCAGGGAACATTTATCATTTATCAAACATATTTTTTACTAAAATAAACAAATAGCATAGAAAAAAATAATATTTCCCCTGATAAATGTTTAATGTTCCCTGTTCAATGTTCCCTGTTCAATGTTCCCTGTTCAATGTTAAATGATAAATTTTATGAATATTCCTTGCCTCGATTTAAAGAAACAATATAGCCAAATCAAACAAGAAGTTTTGGCACGCTTTGAACAAGTTTGCGAAGATACTGCCTTTTCGGGAGGCAAGTATGTAGAGCAGTTTGAAAAAAACTTTGCTACTTATTGTGATACCAAATATGCTATAGGCGTAGATAATGGTACTTCTGCCTTGCATTTAGCCATGCTTGCGCTTGGGATCAAAGAAGGAGATGAAGTCATCTTGCCTGCCAATACCTTCATAGCGACTGCTTGGGGCGTAAGTTATTGTAATGCCACGCCTGTTTTTGTAGATTGTGATGCGGATACGTGGGAAATAGATGCTTCGAAAATTGAGGCGAAAATTACGCCTAAAACTAAAGCTATAGCAGGCGTTCATTTGTACGGACAGCCTTTTGATATTGATGCGGTAAAAGCGATTGCGGACAAGCATAATTTGTTTTTGATTGAAGACGCGGCACAAGCACATGGCGCGTATTACAAAGGCAAGCGTGTAGGCGGTTTTGGTGAAATGGCGTGCTTTAGTTTTTATCCAGGCAAGAACTTAGGAGCTTACGGAGAAGCAGGTGGACTTAGTACCAACAACGAAAATTATGTAAAACACATTCATAGTTTGCGCAGTCATGGCTCTACAGTGCGCTATTACCACGATGAAATCGGGTTCAATATGCGTATGGGCGGACTTGAGGCAGTAAGTCTTGATGTGAAACTTGCCTACCTTGATGGCTGGAACAGTCGTAGGAAAGATATTGCAAAAATGTACCAAGCAGGCATCACGAACCCTAAAATCAAGATGCAGGCGCAACCTGAATTTGCAGACTCAGTGTATCATTTGTTTGTCATCACGACTGAAGACCGCGATGGGTTGATGAAGTATTTGCAAGAAAATGGCATCTCTCCTGGCTTGCATTATCCTGTGCCTTGTCATTTGCAAAAAGCATACACGCATTTGGGCTACAAGCAAGGCGACTTTCCTAATTCCGAATATCTGGCTTCGCATTGCCTTTCCTTGCCTATGTACGCAGAATTGAGCAACACAGAAGTAGAAAAAGTAATAGCGGTTTTGAATAAATATTAGCCTTTCAAATGAACCTTACAAGCAAAATAGCCAAGATTTTAGAAGATTTGCAATTAGATTTGCATCAAAAAACAGTGCTTACTGAATGTGCTACAGGTGCGTATGCAATAACGCCTGTATTAGCTTGTTTGGCAGGGGCGGAAGTATATGCGTATGGGCGAGATACTAAATATGGTACATTTGAGGATGCCCAAATAGAAATTGAATATCTTTTGCAACACTTTCCCGAAGGGGCAGGCAAGGTGCATTTTATAGAGGCTTTAACGCCTGAAATCATACAAAAAGCGGATATTATAACCAATTCAGGACATTTACGCCCTTTGAGTAATGAAAAATTACAGTACGCTAAAAAAGGTGTTGTTTTGCCTTTGATGTACGAAAACTGGGAGTTTCGAGAGCAAGACTTAGATTTGCCTTTTTGCAAGCAACATAATATTCCTGTTGCGGGTACAAATGAACGACACCCTGATGTTGATGTGTTCAATTATTTGGGTGATATGGCTTTGAAGTTTATTTTTGATGCGGGACTTTGTCTTTATAAAAACACCTTTATACTTATTTGCAACAATGATTTTGGTGGTTATATAGCCAAAGTATTAGCCAAAAATTGTGCAAAGTTGGGCATTATTGATAAAGTCGAAAATAAAAAAAATTATACATTAGGCGAGCATTGTGTTTGGCTGTCAGACTATCCTCACGTGGAAGTGCCTGCTGAATTTCGAGAGGCTGAAGCTATCATTTATACGGCATCCCCTTTTAATGAAGTGCTATTGGGTGGTTCAGGCAAGAGTATTTGCTTGACTACCTTGCAAGAACAGTTTAGCGCACCTTACCTACTGCGCTATGCTGGAGATATTGACACAACACTTTGCAATTTGTTGGATATTGACTATTATCCTGCTCAAGTAAAGTCGGGGCATATGGGCATTATTCCTTCAGAAATAGGAGATGATGCTATTTATCGTTTGCAAGGTGGAGGTTTGAAAGTAGGCGAACTTATGCTTAGGCAAGAAACGCATTATAAGAATCAAATGATTGCTGAAATATTACTGTAGCCATGATAACGATACAAAAATATCAGATAGAAATAGATAAAGACGCTGTTCGTGCATTTCTGCAACAAACTGTCAATGCTACGATATTCAATTACCCTCACTTTTTTGAATATCATAGCCCTGAAAAATTGCCTATAGAAAAATACGAGCCTTGTCATTTAATTTTTCGCCAAGATAGCAAAATCATAGCTTTTCTAACAGGTTATAAGCAACGACAAGACGACCATACATGGATTTACAAATCGCCTTGTATGGCTTCATACGGCGGCTTGGTGTTTGATAAATCATTGCGTTACAAAGACTTAGAAAGTGTTTTTGAAGCGTGGATACGTTTTTTACAGCAATCAGAGATAGTCCAAGCAGAGTTTACGCCCTTGCCTGAAGTCATGTATCTGGAGGCAGTAGAAAAAAGTCATTATATTCATTATTTGTTGTTAAAATATAATTTCTTGCCCATTCAAAGCGATATTGTGTTATCTCACAAAATTGATATATCTTTGCCCATCGAAAAACAGATAAACGCCAAGACGCATACAGAATTGAAACAAGCCTTTAAAAATGAACTTACATTTGAGGTACAAGTAGGAGTAGAAGCAGATAGTTATGCACTTTTGTTACAAAGCCAAGAACGCTTGGGAAGTATGCCTACGCATAGTTTTGAAGACTTGCAACGTTTGACAAAATTATTTCCTGAAAGTATTTATCAAATTAAAATATACAAGGAAGAAGTATTAGTGAGTGGTATTGTAGTTTTTAGCTATAATTCAAAAGTATTGAATACATTTTATATATATGACAGCCAAGAAGGTAGAGTATTGAAAGCGAACCATTTTGCGTATTATCATCTCATTCATTGGGCAGGCAAGCAAGGGTATCAATATGTAGATTTTGGTCCCAGTACATTTGGTTATACTGCGCACAACTCACTCATTGACTTCAAAGAAAAATGGGCTTGCTTGCCCTCTCTTCGTACTAAATATCAAGTAAAAATTACTCCCACTCAAGAAAATGAATAATTGGATTGAATATTACAATCACAGAGCTGTAAACTCTGATAACCCCTTTGACATAAGCGAAATGCACATTGGCAATGATGTGGCTAATCAACAATTTTTTGCTGATGAAGAGCGTAGAATGGTGTCCTTATTTCAACCAAAAGTTGATGCTACCTTGATAGATTTAGGCTGTTCAGCAGGTATTTGCATTGGGTTGTTGGAAAAACATTTTGCGCATTGTGTAGGCGTAGATTTGGCAGAAAATACGCTCACTGTTGCCGCACAAAGATTGCCTAAAGCAGAATTTATCCATGATGACATTACAAAATTGGACAAACTACAAGGTAGAACTTTTGATTTTGTACTTACCTATGGAGTGCTTCAATTCTTGAATGACGAACAACTTGCAGGTTATTTCAAAGCCTTGCCTACCATCACAAGCAAGGGCGCGAAAGTCGCCATCAACCGTATGCCCAACAAGTTTCATTATGAAACTTATCAGGAATATCGTAAAAATCGTAATGTAAATCGCGCAACTATTCAACAAGATAACCTTGTATGGAATTGGATTTCTGAAGATTTTATCAAAGAACATACTAAAGACCACTTCGAATATATTGGTATTTTGCCATCTTCACAATTAGAAATGCCTCTGAAAGCATTTTTTGACTGTTTGCTCATTAGAAAATAACTTTGTATGAAAAAGAAAAAAGTCAGTTTCATAACCGTTTTTTTGAATGAGGAGAAAAATTTAGAAAATACCTTTCATCAAGTTCGCAAAATAGAAGCATTGATGCCTGAAGTGGATTATGAAGTTATTTTTGTCAATGATGGCTCTACTGATGGTTCTTGGCAGGTGGTTAAGAATTTAGCATCACAATATTCATTTGTAAAAGCTGTATCTTTTACCCGCAACTTTGGGGCAATATCGGCAGTTATGGCTGGTTTGGCTGAAGTGGAAGGTGACTATATCGTGGATATGGCAGCAGATGGGCAAGAACCTATAGAACTTTTTGTAGAATTGATAAAAAGTAATGTAGATAATCATTACGAAATATCATGGGCAGTGAGGCGTACTCGTCAAGATAGTATTTTTAGCAAAATATTTGGTAAAATGTATTATACGATTATGAGAAGTTATGCCATACCAAATTTCCCCAAAGAAGGATTAGATGCTTTTTGTATCAGCAAACGTTTGGGCGATTTTTTATTGGATAACTATACTGCTACCAGCAATATGCACAATTTGCTTTATTGGGCGAATTTTGAGAGTGGAAAAGTATATTATGACAGGCAAGAACGAAAACATGGGAAATCGAAATGGTCTTTGAAGAAAAAGCTCAACCTTTTCATCAATTCTTTCATCTCCTTTTCTTACTTTCCTTTGCGTTTAGTGTCTATATTAGGGATTACCATGATGTCATTGAGCGTTATTTGGGGGACATACATTATTTTGCATGGAATTTTCACAGGTTTTCCTGTGCAGGGTTATGCTTCTATTTTGGCTATGCTTTTATTTGGGTTTGGCATTACCAATTTTTCCATTGGTATTATTTCTGAATATATCTGGCGCACATTGGACAATGTAAAACCAAAACCCCTCTATATTGTAAAAGAAAAAATAAATACCAAAAATGGGAATTAAACTTATTTTACTTACCACACTACAAGTTTTTTTAAACGTTGGTGGGATAGCTGTACTGAAATTAGGCTTAGAAAAGTGTTCGCTTACTACTATGTGGCACTATATCAACCTCATGTTCAATTGGCAGGCAGTCTTAGGTGTATTTTTAATAGGATTTGGTTTTTTAGTAACCATCATCATCTTGCATCAAGCTAAAATGTCTATTTATCAACCACTTAGTTCAGGTATTACGTTTATCGTGAACATAGGTGTTGCCACTTGGATTTTAGGTGAAAAATCCGACTGGAAAACTTTATTAGGAATTTTTATTATCATGTTTGGTATTTTTATTTTATCATACAATACTAATCCTGTACCAAAAAATATATGAAAATGAACATACTCATCATAGGAGGTGGCATAGCGGGTGTTAGTTTAGCTAATTTTTTAGACAAAGAAAAGTTTGCTGTAACACTTATAGAGCAAGCAAAAGAATGGAAGCCAGTAGGTTATGTGATAGGACTTTGGTACAATGGCATCAAAATACTTCAAAAACATCAAATATATGAAGCATTGGCAGGCAAGGGAGTTGTCAATGCGTATCAACAAACTACCAATAAAACAGGCAATACGCTCAGAAAAACAAGTTTTGAAAAGTTGAATCAAAAGTTTGGAGTGGGTGTACAATTTATGCACAGAGCCACTTTGCACGAAGCGTTATTGAGCAAGATGCAAAATGTAACTGTCAAACTCAATACAAATATAACAGCACTTTTACAAAATAAAGAAAAAGTAGAAGTTACATTTTCAGACAATAGCACCACGCAATTTGATATAGTAGTCGGAGCAGATGGCGTAAATTCTAAAACAAGGCAACTTATATACCCCGAAACAGCACCTATTGTGCATGAAGTAGAGTTTTTTTCGTTTTTAACAGACGCGATTGCAACTGCTCCTGAAGGAAATATTGAAATGTTTGGAATAGGCAAGTTTTTTGGTATTTATCCGTACTCAAAAACGGCTTGTGGCGTGTACTGCGCCATTAATAGACAACCCAATACGACCTTGAAGCAAGCCGTTTTGGAAAGAGTAAAAGAAAATTTTAAAGACTTTGGTGGACATATACCTGCTATACTTGCTAAGCTAACACCTGAAACTTCGATAGTAAATGATTATGTGAAAGAAGTTGAAATACCTATTTGGCATCAAGGACGTGTAGTTTTGATAGGCGATGCCGCTCACGCACTCTTGCCTACAACAGGACAGGGAGTGGCTGCCGCTATTGAAGATGCCAGCAATTTAGCCTGTAGTTTGAATGAAAATACAAGTGATTTAAATAGTATTTTTCAGGAATTTACAGCAAAAAGAAAAGCCAAATTAAAAGACATTCGCAAGCAATCTCGCTTTGTCCATGCATTGATGATGTCCAAATCTGCTATATTAGCCTCTATCCGAAACTTAGCAGTAAGATTTTCGCCCAGCAATTCCATCAAAAAATTAGAAACTTTTTTTGACCAAGCATAAATGACAAACCCTCTACATATACTCGTTACAGGTGGCGCAGGCTTTATAGGCTCACATCTCACAGATGCACTTTTGGCACAAGGCTATCGTGTGCGTGTGTTGGACAATCTTTCGAATGGCTCAAAGGATAATTTGCAACAAGCCTTTCAAAACCCTCATTTTGAATTTATAGAAGGCAGTATTTTAGATAAAAATATTTGCGACCAAACTCTTAAGGGGATAGATTATGTCTTCCATTTGGCTTGTTTGGGTGTAAGACATTCTATTCACAGCCCTTTTGAAAATCATCAAGTGAATGCTGAAGGCACATTGAATATTTTAGAAAGTGCTAAAAAAGTACAAATTAAGCACTTTTTTTATATTTCTACTTCAGAGATTTATGGGCGCACTGTACAGTTCCCTATCACAGAAAACGCGCCTACAGCCCCACTTACCGTTTATGGCGCAAGTAAATTGGCAGGTGAGCATTATACCAATGCCTTTTTTGAATGTTATCAAATGCCTACTACAGTGTTGCGTATTTTTAATAATTTCGGACCAAGAGCGCATTATGAAGGTGATGCAGGCGAGATTATCCCGCGTAGCATTGTGCGCATACTTTACAACGAGCAGCCTATGATTTTTGGTGATGGCTCAGTTACAAGAGATTTCTTTTTTGTAAAAGATACAGCTAAAATGCTCTGCCAATTCCTTGAGATAGCCCAAAAGGAGGCAGGCAAGATTATTGCCCAAACTTTCAATGTGGGTACAGGCATAGAATACACCATGAAACACTTGCTTACCAATCTTTTACAGGTCATGAAGTGTGAAGAATTGGGCATAGCTTACCTACCCGACCGCCCAGCAGACGTGCCTCGCCTGTGGGTAGATGCGCAAAAGTTTTACGCACTCACAGATTTTCAGGCAAGCTATAGCTTTGCTGATGGTTTGGTAGAAACCGTAGCCTATTACGAAGATAAAATGAAACAAAAAGACCTCCTTTCACAAGTTAAAATTCAAAATTGGGAGAAGTAATTAGGTACTTATGTATTGTATAAATCTATAAATTTGTTTATTTGACTTTTGTTTTATAGTTTTGCATATATTCTTTTTTACAAAATGCCTTTAATATCGATAGTAAGCCCTGTATATAGGGCAGAAAAAATAGTAGATTTATTAGTACAGCGAATAGTGGCTGAAGTAAGCAAAATCACAGAAGATTTTGAGATAATTTTGGTAGAAGATGGCTCTCCTGATAACTCATGGCAAAAAATAGAAGAAAATTGTACAAAAGATAGTCGAGTAAAAGGCATCAAACTTAGCCGTAATTTTGGGCAACATTACGCCATTACAGCAGGGTTAGACTATACGCAAGGCGAGTGGGTGGTGGTAATGGATTGCGATTTGCAAGACAGACCAGAAGAAATCATAAATTTGTATAACAAAGCACAAGAAGGATATGAAGTGGTGTTGGCACGTCGGCATGAAAGACAAGATAGCTTTTTTAAACGTTTTTTCTCTTGGGCATTCTATTGGATACTTTCCTACCTTACAGGAGTAAAGCACGACCCTGCGGTAGCTAACTTTGGTATATATCATAGGCGTGTGATAGATGCTGTTTGTCTGATGAGAGAGAGTATCCGCGTATTTCCAATAATGGTGCGCTGGGTGGGCTTCAAGCAAACTAAGCTAAACGTCCATCATGCAGAGCGAGAGGAAGGCAAGACTTCATATAACTTCAAACGGCTATTCAATTTGGCTTTAGATATTGTTTTGGCATATTCAGATAAGCCCATTCGCCTTACTATCAAGGCAGGTTTTATCATAGCATCTATTTCTTTTATATTGGCTATCAGCATGGTGATACGGTATTTTTTAGGAAAAATCTCTGTGTCAGGTTATGCCAGTTTGATAGTATCTATTTGGTTTTTTTCAGGGCTTATGATGATGACTTTGGGTGTGATAGGCTTATACATAGGCAAGACCTTTGAGGGTGTAAAAAACAGACCGATTTATATCATAGGAAAAAAAATAAACTAAACATAGATGGAAAATGTCATTGAATACTTGGAGTGGGACAGCAATTTTTTTGGTTATAAGATAGGAGAACTCAAAAAATATAATGATTTAGAAGAACAACTAAAAAAGGCAAAAGATGAAAAATATGTCTTAATTTATGCTAAAAATCAAGAAGCAAAAAGACATGACGACTATTTAAAAGCTGGTGGAAAATTAGTTGATGAAAAAGTTACTTTTTTGCAGATTATCCCCCAATTGGATATGTTTCAGCTTGATAACAATATAAAATTGTATCAAAAACAAGATGTATCAAAAGAGTTGTTAAGTCTTGCTTTGCAAAGCGGCGTATATTCAAGATTCAAAACAGATACTAATTTTAAAAATCAAGAATTTGAAAAATTATATGCTATTTGGATTGAGAATTCTATAAAAAAAATGATAGCTAAAGAAGTAATTGTTTTTGAATTAGAGGAAAAAATAATAGGATTACTTACATTAGGTATTAAAAATAATAGGTCAGATATTGGTATATTGGCAGTTGATGGGCAATCAAGAGGCTTGGGAATTGGTAAGAAACTGATGGAAAGAGCCTTTATAGAAAGTCAAAAATTGGCACAAACCTCTATCCAAGTAGTTACACAAAAATCCAATATTGAAGCCTGTTATTTCTATGAAAAACAAGGGTTTCAAATAGAAAAAATAGAAAATATTTATCATTTTTGGTTATAATCTATGGGTTATATATATATATTTCTGACCATAATTGGAACTGTCTATGGGCAGTTGGTAATCAAATGGCGTATGAGCCTTAAGGGGCAAATGCCTGATGAATCTACCGTTGTAGATAAATTATATTTTATGGTCAATGCTTTCATGGATTTGTGGATTATTTCAGGTTTAGCGGCGGCTTTTTTGGCGAGTTTTTGTTGGGCGGCAGCAATGACAAAATTTGAATTGTCATTTGCCTATCCTTTCATGAGCTTATCTTTTGTGCTTGTCTTTATTTTAAGTATGTTTATCTTTGGCGAGCTATTTACTTGGGCAAAGTTTACAGGGATATGTTTAATCATATTGGGTCTAATTGTTTCAGTACAAAAATTTTAGAAACATGAAAAAATTTGGAGTTATAGTAGCACTTACTACTATTTTTTATGTGATTTTCTACTTATTCTTTCCTGTCATATTCGAGGACAATGATGATGTAGTCATGCTTATGATTTCTTCGGGGGCTTTGACTGGCTCTCCTGACGAACATTTAGTATTTCAGCATATATTTATAGGTTACATACTAAAATTTTTGTATTTATTATCCCCTAATGTGGAGTGGTATTCTTTGCATCTGATTGTAGCACAGATAACTGCTTTAAGTATTATAATTTTTGTTTTTTTAGAATTAAAACAATTTGAAAATAAAATAATACTTATAGCTTCTCTTATTGGGTTACTAACTTTTGCTACTTTTTTTATATTGCGGGTTCAATTTACAACCACTGCTTTTTTATTAGCTGGCGCGGGATTTTTATTACTCAAGTACATCTTCTCGAACGAAAATATCCAACTAAATAAGTGTATCATAGCTTGTTTTATGCTATTGTGGTCATCTATGATTCGGTTTGAACCTTTGATAATATCTTCTATTATTTTAGCCCCTTTTTTTATTGTAAATCTTAAAGATATAAAGTTCTTAAAAACTTCTTCTTTATATGTAGTAGTTATACTTCTATCTTATGCCTTTAATCATTTAGTATATAATGCAAATGAGGCTTGGAGCTTTCATAAAAAATTTAATAATTCACGTGTAAGTGCGTATGACAATAATCAGGTTAAGCACATAGATTATGGTTACATAACAAATAACAGCAAACTATCGAAAGAGGCTGTCATGCTTTTTAATTATTATAGTTTTCCCATAAAAGATGTCAATTTTAGCAATTTAAAAATAATTAGTCAAGCTGTCCCTAAGAAATCACTTCTATCTATAGAATTTAGTATAATAAAAGGTAACATCTCGGCTTACTTAAAAGAGTTGGTATTTCTATTTTTTATTATTTTTGGTTTGTTATTTATAAAACCTATTCAATACCAGATAATTTTATCTATTTTTATATTCTTTGGTATATTTATATTTTTAGGACTAAATAACATTCCCAAGCCAAGAGTATTTTTTGGATTATTATACATTATATTTTTATTCATAACATACTGTTTACTAAAAACAAATTTAAATGGAAGTATTTATCAATATACGTTACTTATATTTTTATGTTCTTTTCAAACTTTATTTTTTAGCTATAGATTCTATGTATTTTTTAAGCAAAATAAAAAATCAAATACAGAACTAATGAATCAAATAGCTTGTTTAGATGAGAAAAAAGTTTATATCTCATTCATTGAAACAATCCAAATGCAATCCACCTATCCATTAAGTGTAACTAAGACATTTAAAGATAAAAGAATTATTTTTACAGGTTGGCTTATGAACTCGCCTATTTACCAAAAACAAATAGAGGTATATTTTGGAGAAAAATATAAGTCAAAGGAAATGCACTTAATTGAAAAAATAATACCTGAAAACACTCAATCTATACGTTTTATGGGAGAAATTCCAGCCATGATGAAAGCCTATCTTGAAAAAAACAAAATAAACTATCAGGAAGATAATAAACTTTGTAAAACTTATAAATTTGAACCTCTAAATAAATAAAATGTATATACCATTCAATAAACCATACCTTACAGGTAAGGAAACTGATTATATAAAAGAGGCAGTAGCTTCAGGGAAAATTTCTGGTGATGGTATTTTCACAAAAAAATGCCATGATTTTTTTACACAAAAATATGGTTTCAAGAAGTGTTTATTGACCACCTCTTGTACTGATGCTTTAGAAATGGCGGCTATCTTGATTGATATGCAAGTAGGAGATGAGATAATCGCGCCCAGCTATACTTTTGTGAGTACTGTAAATGCTTTTGTACTGCGCGGAGCAAAAGTTATCTTTGGAGATAGCGAACAGCATACGCCCAATATAGATGCAAACTCTATAGAAAGTTTAATCACACCCAAAACAAAAGCTATAGTAGTTGTGCATTACGCAGGCATGGCGTGTGATATGGATAAAGTAATGGAAATAGCCCATAAATACAATTTGTTTGTGATAGAAGATGCGGCACAAGCTGTAGATAGCTATTATCATGGCAAGCCTTTGGGCAGTATCGGGCATTTGGCGGCTTTTTCATTTCACGAAACAAAAAATATTATTTCAGGTGAGGGAGGAATGTTAGTCATCAATGACGAACAGTTTGCGCAACGTGCTGAAATCATCAGAGAAAAAGGCACCAATCGTTCCCAATTTTTTAGAGGTGAGGTAGATAAGTATGGTTGGGTAGATGTAGGCAGTTCTTTCCTGCCTTCAGATATTATTGCCGCTTTTTTGTATGCCCAATTGGAAAATATAGAAGATATACAAAAACGCAGGAAAGAAATTTGGCAAAAATATCATGAAAGTTTGAGTTTATTAGAAACCCAAGGCAAAATCCAATTACCTAAAATCCCTCAAAGTGCTACCAACAATGCACATATGTTTTATATCATTTGCAACAATTTAGCAGAAAGAAGTAAATTGATTACATTCTTGAAAGAAAAAGGCATCTGGGCGGTCTTTCATTATTTATCTCTGCATGAGTCACCTTTCTACAAAGATAAACATGATGGTAGAGAACTTGCAAATTGTAGTAAATATGCAGATACACTTTTACGCTTGCCGTTTTTCTATGAATTAGAAGATGATAAGCAAAATTTTGTAATAGAAAATATTATTCAGTTTTATTCGTAGGCAGATGAAAATAGACAAAACTACGTGTATATAATTATTGAAAAAACTATGCTACTCAAAATACTTCAAAAAATAAAACAAAAGCTACTTGTCTATCAAAATTATAATAAAATATTGAAAGACAATAAAGCTCAAAAATATCTCTGGAATCCTCAAAAACCGACTGTCGTTTTTTATTGGACAAAGTTGAGTATGTACCCTTATCAATATGCCCTGATGCAATATTTTGCTATGTCAGGGTATAATGTTTTATTAAAAAAAAATATTCTTTGGTTAGGTGCGATGACAACTGAATTTCAAAAAATGATGCAAAATATTCCTAATTTTTGTATCACCAATAAAAACTATGCTAATCCAAATGATACGCTCTATATTACAGATGATAAAAAAAATATAGATACCCAAAATTGGAAAAAAAGTATTTATTTTGATGCCAATATATTTACTATATCCACTGCCGATTTTTCAAAATATTGGCTGATGCCTTACCCTATGAATCCTCAAATGTATGCTTTAAAGAACTATGAAAATTTACCTAAATACAGACAAAATAAACGTCATATAAAGCTATTTTTTTCTGGAAATCAAGATGCAGAATCTTATACAAACCCTGTATTGACACATTTTTTTTCTAAAATGAATAGGATAGAAACCATACAAACCTTATTAGACAATCTAACCAACGAGCAGAAAGTAATGATAGAAGGTAATAATCTTGATACAACTACCTATCAAAATGCCTTTGTATTAAATCAATGGTCTTGGACTCCAAAACAAGCCAATAATTTACAAAAAAGAGTAAGTAATCAAGATTGGCTACAAACACTCTCTTACAGCGATTTCTTTTTAGGGTGCGCAGGCGTGAATCAACCTGTTTGCCACAATATCATTGAAGCCATGAGCGTAGGCACTGTTCCTGTCTTAGAATATGCCGAGTATTTTGCACCTGTTTTAGAACATAAAAAGAATGCCATTATTTTTAATGGTAGGCAAGACCTTATAGAAAAAATAAAAGAAATTTTGGCTATGAATCCTGAAGAAATAGCCACACTCCGCCACAATGTCATAACTTATTATGAAGAACATCTAAGCCCTATCACATTCGTAAAAAAAACAGCAGAACGCAAAGACAAAAAACATGAACATTTATATATTTTTGCCGAATCTGCCAGCCACGAAGTAAGAAATAAAAGATAAAAAATAGCCAATTCGTACCTCAAACTTCGCACCTCAAACCTCTCACTATGTTTGTAGATATTTACAGTCTTTTGTTTTATCAGATTTTGACTTTCTTGCTTTTGGCAGGGGCAGGCAAGGTCATTTTATATATTTTACAAATTCAGATAACTGGAAAATACAAAAAGATATTTTTTGAGCTTTTAGCCTCCATGCTTTGTGTAGTATTTTGTACCGCTTTGTATTATACAGGGGGCAAAACTGTCATGCTATTTTTGAGCTTGCCTGCCATTTGGATTATTTATCAATATCATAAAGACATCAATATACACAAACAAAAAGTTGCGCTTGATATAAACTTGCGTGTTTGGATAACTTTTTTGATAGTCAGTTTATCATTGGCTCTTTTTACTTATTTTACATTGCATACAGGCAATGGTTTTTTGAATACACCCAATCCAGACTATGTTTTTAATGCCAAAAATGCACATATCATAGCCCATTTTGGTTTAGA
>JAAFJK010000132.1 GCA_013298105.1 Cytophagales bacterium | reverse complement strand
CACTATAGCCCAACATTCCCGCAAAATCTTCTTCCAAAGTAATATCTTTCAAATGGTTCAAGTCCGAAAAAACAGACATTTTGCTAAAGCGCGAAACCCCTGTCAAAAAACAAAAACGAATGTGTTTGCCTGCCGATTTGATAACACCATAAAAATTTTTCAGACTCTTGCGATTCTTCTCGGCTTGGGACATCTTATCCAAAAAGTCATGAATGGGTTTATCGTATTCATCTATCAAAATGACTACATTCTTGCCTGTTTTTTCTTTCACTTTTTTGATGAGGTCGTTAAATAATGTTTTTGGATTTTTGCCTTGTATGACAACGCCAAAATCCTCTGCCTTAAACATTAAATCTTCCATCAAAGAATAATGTAAGGTTTGGTCATGAAAGTCTAAAAGGCTCATGTCAAAAAACAAAATAGGATAAGTTTCCCAATCCGTTATTTTGTCGGCTATCCAAAGACCTTCAAAAAGTTCCTTTCTGCCTTCAAAAAAGGCTTCTAAGGTACTCAAAAGCAAGGACTTTCCAAACCTACGAGGGCGGGAGAGGAAATAACAATCGCTTTCCGTAACAAGCTTGTGAACGAACTTCGTTTTATCTACATACAGCGTATCTTTTCGGCGAATACGCTCAAAAGATTGAACACCTATAGGCAAGACTTTCATAACAGAGATGTATTTTTTGCAAATATACACTTTTTCTTGCGAAAAAACAGCGCGTGTGGCTTACAAAACCTTGCCTGCCTACGTGCGAGGTTTCCTCAAAAATTGTCAGAGAATCCCAAGCGTTTTTTGCAGAACAGAAAAATAAAAAAATATTTTGGATATATCAATAAAATCGTGCAATTTTGCGTGTATTCAAAACCTTCGCCTTAAAAAGATAGTTTAACTATTGAATACATACCTTTAAACGGCTTACGATATGCAATTATCCAATAGGAGCAAAAAAGTCAGCAATAAAAAAATGACTTTTGCCGAAAAAATATACCTACCTGCTATCGCAGGAGGCTTGAGCATCACGCTAAAGCACTTTTTTAGAAAAAATACCGCCACCATTAAATACCCCGAACAGCAACGCCCCATGAGCCAAGTTTTTCGTGGATTACATATCTTGAAGCGTGATGAAGAAGGACGTGAACGCTGCACAGCGTGCGGTTTATGCGCCCTTGCCTGCCCTGCCGAAGCTATCACGATGGTAGCTGAAGAACGCAAAAAAGGAGAAGAACATCTATATAGAGAGGAAAAATACGCCTCTACCTACGAAGTAAATATGTTGCGTTGCATTTTTTGTGGGCTTTGTGAAGAAGCCTGTCCCAAAGAAGCCATTTTCTTACAAAATAATGTGATGGCTCCTGCTTTTTTTGAACGCGACCAAGTAATCTATGGCAAAGATAAATTGGTAGAACCCGTTAAGAAGGTTTGAGGTACGAGGTTTGAGGTACGTGCCTTGCCTGCCCGCATTTTTGAAGGTTTGAGGTACGCGCCTTACTTATGAATAGGATATAATTCCTCGAATATTTGGAGGGCTTTTGGAGTGAGCGAAGGACGCACCGCATTGTAGAACATATCCAAATAATGTCCTATTTTGTGGTCTTCTTCTCCTTGATAAAAAATCTCTGCATCAGCTATCCAAAAATGTAGGAGATGTAGCAAATTTCCAATTTTACTTTTATTTTCATGGGGCGAACTTTCAGCTCGCAGCATATCGTTATTGGCTAAAAACATAGCCAATTTCTCTAAAAGCTGTTTGCGTTGTTCCCATTGCCGCAGTGTATCTTTGCGTATATCTTGAAATTCTCTGTTCAAATACGCAAATCCCAAAAATACAAATTTATAAGTATAAGAGATTTTAAAAATGCTCTTTAAGCTATCTAAGGCAAAGTTTAACCCAAAAATATTTTCTTCTAAAAGATTGAATTGTGCTGTAATCTTTTCTTGCATTTGCTGGTACAAAGCCAACACAATGTCTTCTTTTTTGGGAAAATGGTAGGTAAGATTGCCATAACTGATGCCCATATCTTCACTGATATTGCGGCTGGATACTTTGCTTACCCCATTCTCATTGAATAAATGCAAAGCAGTAGATAAGATTTTGTCGCGGGTTTTCATGGGGCAGAGAGAAGTGCTTCAGCTACTTTGAGGTCTTCGGGTGTGGTGATTTTGATGTTTTGATACGCGCCTTCTATCAGCTCGACTTGTCTGCCTGAAGCCTCCCATACACTGGCATCATCTGTAAGATGCTCAATATCAGATTGTTGATATGCTTCCCAGATTTGCCAAGTTTGGAACGTTTGAGGGGTTTGGACAAGCCTGTAATGGCTTCTCTCAAGGGCTTTTGTATCATTTTGTGCTACGTATCGGATAGAATCCTTCAACAAAACACACGCTACCGCGCTTCCTTTTTCTTCGGCTATGGCATAACTTTGGGTAATAATTTCGGTGGTTACAAGTGGTCTTACGCCATCATGAATGGCTACGAGGCTCTCTTGGTCTGGGATAGCGGCTAATCCATTGCGCACAGAGGCAATGCGCGTATTGCCTCCCGCTACTACTGTGTGGGGTATATCGAATCCATAACTTGCCTGCAAATCTGCCCAAACTGAGAGCGTGTGGGCAGGCAAGGCAAGGATAATATGTGGTTGAGAGGGTAATTCAGCAAACTTTTCAAGCGTGTGCATCAAGATAGGCTTGCCTGCCAATGTCAAGAACTGCTTGGGCATCTCTGCGCCCATGCGTGTACCTGCGCCACCTGCGACTATGAGCGCGTAATGTTGCATGAGAGCTTGGTTAAGTCAAAGTTGAGTTTTTTTATAGATTTTTTCTAAAAGTAAGGGACATTCGCCTATAAGTGCCGTTTCGTCTTTTTTATTAAAATACTGCATAATCCATTGATTTTTGTCATTTCGAGTATAAGTAACAACATCTATTTTTTCACTATCCACCAGTACGTATTGTTTTAGAGCGTCCAAAAGCAGATAACATTCCATTTTTTCAGTCCTATCAAAAAGTGCAGTGGAAGGTGAGGCAACTTCTATGACAACACTTGGGTTCAGCAATATATCTTCCAAAAGTAACGCGCCACATACCATCATGACATCAGGATAGACGTATTTATCACAATCCTCAAGCCTTAAGAGCATATCACTTGGCAACACCAAACAGCCGTTTTCGTCTGCACATACATCTAAAAGCCTGATAAGATTGGCTACTATGATGTTGTGTGCCAGTTTTGCGCCTGCCATATTTACTATCTCGCCTGCGTGGTATTCGCTTTTGATAGGGTTTTCAAGTTCGTGTTCGAGATATTCCTTGTGGGTAAAGAGCGTGGTAGTTTGCATAAATACTAAACGAAAAATATGTATCTAAACTGATTACAAATCATCATACGCCCAATCCACACCATTTTTCAAATCTTTGATAATGAGGTTATTGGATTTGAAATAACTACGTATTTTATCTACAGTCGTATATATTTTTTGGTTCTTAGCTTCTTGATAAAGCTCAAGAAGTCCGTTGATAAAAGGAGCTGTTTCTGTAATTTTTTCTTCTTGTAAGCCCAAAATATCCTCGAGCCAAAGGATATAGTTAGCACGTAAATTGTCAAAGGTTTGTTTCGAAATTTGGGCTAAAGTTTCAGGTTGTTGATAAAAACCATTGATTTTCCTTGCCATAT
>JAAFJK010000356.1 GCA_013298105.1 Cytophagales bacterium | reverse complement strand
TGCGGCAAAGTCAGGCAAAATACTCAACATGGCTTCTATGGCGGCATTTCAGCCCTGCCCTTTTATGGCTACTTATTATGCCTCCAAAGCGTATGTACTTTCACTTACCGAATCTATAGCCAACGAACTGAAAGGTACAGGCGTTACGGCTACCGTTTTTTGTCCAGGACCTATACCTACAGGATTCCAAGATGCAGTAGCCAAGCGCAATCAAAAACTGAATTTTACGATATTTCATGATACGCCTGCGCGGTCTGCCCGTACAGGCTATCGCGCTATGATGGCAGGCAAGACAGTAGTCGTGAATACGTGGATAAACTGGTTCATGTCTGCACTACCGCGCTTTTTGCCACGCAAAGTTATCGTAGGCTTTACACGCAAAATGCAGGAAAGTAACGCCAAAAGCATTGAAAAGAAATAGTCGCAATGGGGCAGATGGTTAAACAAATAAAGCACAAAAAGAAAACTTGCCTACATTTGTAAGGATTTACAATAAATTATTACTTTTGCAAGATTACTATTCGTACTTTGTATCTTCATGAATATATTTATCAATCAAGCCCACGTGCAACTCTTAGCACCCGAAGCCTTGCCTACCGAACCGCACGAGCATATCATAGACCTCCAAGCCGTACCTGCCAACACTGCCTTACAAACACATACTTGGGTAAAAAACGCAGATGCCAAATATTTGCATCAAACCTTACTTTGGCTGATGCACCAACAAATGCCCCACATACGTTTTGTGGCTTTCAGTGTAGATGACCTTGAGGAGATAAAAAACTCTCTGAAGCAAAGTTTTCAGGTCATAGAAGCAGGCGGTGGATTGGTATTAAAAAAAAATAAAATCTTGCTTATATCGCGCTTGGGCAAGTGGGATTTGCCCAAAGGCAAAATGGATAAAGGCGAATCTTTCCGCGAAACTGCCCAGCGCGAAGTCCAAGAAGAATGTGGCATCAAAGTAGAAATTGTGCATAAAATCGTTACTACTTGGCATTACTATAGCATGAGAGGTACGCACTATCTAAAGCAAACGAAATGGTATCTTATGCACTGCACAGATGACAGTCAGCTCAAGCCTCAGCTGGAAGAAGATATAGCCGAAGTACGTTGGTGTGAGATACCAGACGTTTTGAGATTGTTAGAAAACTCTTACGAATCTATCCGTTTTGTGGTCAGGAGTTATATGCGAGGGTTTTTGCAAACGCAATAAAAATGACATGAGACATTTATCATTTATCAGGGAACATTTATCATTTGATAAAAAAAAGCCCGCAACCAAAGGTCGCGGGTTTTTTGAATTCTTATTACAAAACAAAAAGCCCCCTAACCCCCGAAGGGGGAATTTTCATTCTTGGGGGCTTTCTGTTATTTTTGAATAATGATTTTGGTAACTTTTACCTTGCCTGCCACTACAGTATGCAGGAAGTAAATGCCGTTGGGCAAACTATCTTTTGCCCTGAATATTCCCCCTTCGGGGGTTAGGGGGCTTTCTATTCCTTGAGCATTGAATAATTTTGCTTGGGTAATTTCCCCTTTGGGGGTTAGGGGGCTTGTTATCGTAAACGTCCCATTATTCGGATTGGGATAAACCAACACCTTGCCTGCCAAACCTTCTACAAATACGATAGGCGAATATGAAAACTTGCCATCAAAATCAACTTGGCGAAGCCTCACATACACATCATTCGCATTGATAAATGATAAATGATAAATGTTCCCTGCATTGCCTTTTCCATCAATGAAGGCAATGGTTTTATAGGTTTGCGCATTTTCGGAAACTTGAATTTCAAAACCTTTGTTGTTTATCTCGGAAGCAGTTGTCCATTCGAGTTTTACTTCTTCCGTAAGTTCTCCATTCAATCCTTCCACCCTTTTACCTTTCCACCCCACAAGCGTAATAGGCAAAGGCGAAGAACCCGAAGTAGCCATCACAAACTCACTGAACCCGTCTATGCCTGTGAATTGCACTGTGCCTGTGCTGGCAGTAGCACTACTTCCGTTGATGACTGTACTCCACGCACCACCCAAGTTCGAGGGGCGTTTATTGAGTTTTAGATTCGTGGGATTGGTTTCATCACCCGCGCTTACCTGCCCTGCGCCCAGCACAAAAGTAGCGGTAACGTTCAGCCCCGTATTGGTAGTGCCAAAGTTATTGACAACCCAATAATAACGAGTATAAACTGAACTTACACCACTTACTTGTGTGCCTGTAGGCAAGCCCTCCAAACGCGAAACGACTATATTTCCCCCGCCATTGCTATTACCAAAGTTCAAAGTAACGCCTGTGCCTGTAAAGCCATAATCTGTCCCTGCTGTGGGCGTGGAGATGGTAAAACTCGTGCCTTTGCTCACATTTGCCCCTGAACCTACACGTATAGGCGTGTTTACGAAGTTAGCAGAAACATTGCCCACCCAGTCGTTGGCAAACGTAGCATTGAGGTCATTGAATTGGTAATAGTTCGTCAAGTTGGCAGCTCCCGTAGGCAAGGTAAGGTGCATAGTTGCCCGAATTTCGTCCGCAGTGCGGGCTACATTCCAAAAACGCACTTCGTCTATCTCGCCTGCCCAATATTCGTTGCCTATTCTGAAATATTCGGTGGGAGGATACGCGCCTAAGTTAAAACTGGTTACGGCTTTCCCATTCACATAAACGCTCATGGTATTTGCGCTATTGATTGTATGGGCTACGTGTACCCACGTTCCCAACGGCATTGACACGCCTATATCCACGATGTTTATTCCCTCATGCCAAACGATGAGCTTGCCTAAATGGTCTATGAATAATCCATAACCTCCCGCCAGAGGATTGCCATGATAAAATATCAAGGCACGTTGTCCTGTAGGGGGCAAGGCATTTTGTTTTACCCAAGCCTCTGTCGTAACATTGTTTGCGGCACTCGAAAGCACGCTACTTGTGATAGCATATTGATTTGTGCCATTCAATTTCAGGGCATTGCCTCGCCTTTCGGTAGAGAGAGCATTATCTGTAATTGTTACTACAAAAGGTAGACGTATCTCAAAACCACTTGTTGCATTACGAAGCGTCAAAACAAAATTAAACGTGCCAATAGTAAGGTTAGCAGGCAAGAACACCGCAAGAGGCGAACCCGAAAGCGCGGTATTAGGCACTGCTACAAAATTAGGCAAATTGCTACTTAGGCGATATTGCGTAGGCATAGCCCCACAAATAAGCGTATAAGGCAGAGAAAAGGAAGTAGTTCCTACTGACACAGTAGCCACATTGCCCAAATTAGCCCCAAATGCGACATCAGTAGCATTAGATAATACAAAATTTGAACTCGTACCTGCCCACGCAAAATTGTTTAAAACGGCTTGGTTGCCAACTCCCGAAGCATCAGTAAGGGCGGTAACAGCAGTATTGTTGCTATTGATAAAGCCTTGATTGATTTGAATATCAACGGACAAGGCGGAAAGGGAGGGCGCAATACCACAATGACTATACGCTTGTATCTCTGTTTGCGACAAAATACGATACCAAAGTCTGAAATTATCCATTTGTCCCTTGAACGGAAATGATAAATTGTGCCTACTGCCCAATATAAAACTGCTCGCAGTATAGGGGACAGGCGTATTCAATGGATTAGAACCACTTTTGGTAAGCGGTATATCTGCCCCATTGATATACAACTTGGCAAGGCTTTGGCTTGGGTCGTACACTGCCGCGATATGCACCCACGTATTGGGAGCAATAATATCTGTGCCACCATCAAGATACACACCAGGTACAGGAATAAAACGAATGTTATTGCCCACTACTCCTCCTGTGTGTATTTCCATTACCTCATCTGCTTTGCTACAAATAAAGTCAATAGCAGTTCCACTACGCCCCCATTTTATCCACGTATCTATAGTAAAAGCAGATGGATTGAGGGTGCCGTTATTGGCAATACTACCATAATCATTTACACCGTCAAAATCTATGGCATTGGCGGGAGTACCAGTAAATGTAACCGCAAAAGAGGTTACTACCTCACAACCACCTGCATTGTTGCGAAGCGTTACAGTAAAATTAAAAGTACCTACAGTTTGGTTGGTAGGCAAGGTAACTACTATAGGCGAACCTGAAAGTGTAGCATTAGACACCGCTACAAAATTAGGCAAATCAGAAGTCAGGCTATAATGCGTAGCTGTACCGCCTGTAAGCGTATAAGGCACTTGAAAAGACGTACTGCCCACTGCTACATTGGGTATTGTGCCTATAGTGGCTTGCAAAGGTGCGCCCCACTGTGCATAAAGCGTTACATTTTGGGCAGGCAAGGCAAACACACTGCCTACTGCATAACTCGTACCTGTACCATCTGCTTTGGTATTCCAGCCCGATAAGCAATAGCCTACGCGTGTCATAGTACCTGCACCCAATACGGTAGCGTTTGCCCCTTGTGCATAGCGCGTGTTATCGGTAGGCAAGTTTCCGTTTGTGCGGTCAGGGGCTAAGTATGATACACTGTATTCGTATTGGTAGCGGAGGTAAGGATAGCCATTGTTTTTAGTCGGGTCTATGCCCCATACATTCGTAAAGTCCCAGCCTGCATTGGTGAAGGTAGAGGCGGTTTTCATTTGGGCAGTATTTAATCCTGTGCCTCCCAAATCATATTGATAAGAATTGACTTGCTTATCATAAAAATTATTGGTATAAATTCCACTACTGTTGAATGTTGCTATACCTCCTGTATAAAGTGAAACGCTATATGGCATCACTGCATAACTGTTGGCAATATTATCAATACCAAAAAATGAAGTTCCGCTTATACCACCTATACTTCCATTATTACTGTTGTTAATACCAATAATCTGTACTTGTGCGTAACTATTTTCTATATTCAAATCCATAGTGCCAACCAAGCCACCCACACCAGACTCTGAAGTATAAATGGGACTGCCTTTGGCATAGCACCTTTTAACACTTCCTAAATCATAATAGCCTATCAACTTTCCTACAATACCACTTCCTACTACGCCTCCTCCCTCTACATAACAAGCTGTTATATCCATCGGAATGTTAAAAGCATCAACATATCCCCAGCCTATTAAGCCCCCTACATAGCTATTACCCCAAACACCTACTATATCTATTTCCAAACCCAAGCGTGCTATTTCGTTTCCTGCGGTTTCAGCAGTTACTAAACCAAACAAACCCACATAGTCCTCTGTACTACGCATTATTTTCAAGCCTTTTATTTTCTTGTAATTGCCATCAAAACTACCCGAAAAAGGTGAGTTAGGGTTGCCAATAGGCGACCAAAAAGCCCCATTATTAAATCCATGTGTATTAGGCAGTAGAAAAGTAGTCAAATCAATATCATTGATAAGTTTGTAGTGCGCTGATAGATTAGCCCTTACGTGGTGGAGTTGTTCTGGATTGCTGATTAGGTAAGGATTGCCTACTGTGCCATCGCCACCTTCATTAAGTCGCACCCATTCAGGATATAAAGTAAGGTTTTGGGCAGGCATCTGCAAGGTATTGGCATAGCGTGTACCACTGCCATCGGGTGCAGTATTCCAATGGTAGGCAAGGTAGCCCGGTTTGCTAAGGGTCGTTTGTGGAAGTGGAAACGTAATAAGATTGCCTGCTGCATACGCCAAATTATCAGGAGGCGTACCACTTGTACTGCCATTGCCGATATACGTAACACTATAAGATGTTGCCCACTCTACATAAAGCGTAACATCAGAGGCAGGCAAGGTAAGGTTACTACCAAATTCATACGAAGTCCCACTGCCATCGGGTTGTGTATTCCACCTACGAGGTGCAAAGCCTGTTTTGAATACTGCCCCAAAAGCACTCTGTACGGGTGCAGACTGTGCTGGTAAGTATCGCGCAGGCTGTACGGGAGGTGTACCGCTTGTATGTCCATTGCCATCATAAATAATGGTATAGGTAGGAATCCACTGTGCATACAGTGTAAAGTTATTGGCGGGCATCACAAAACCTGCCCCTCCTACATAGAACGTACCTGAGCCATCAGGTTGTGTATTCCAACCCGATTGCAGAAAATTAGTGCGTGCCAATGTATTGCCTCCTGCAATGTTTATGTTCTGCCCTGCTAAAAAGCGCGGTTGTGTAGGAGGCGTGCCACTTGTTTGTCCATTGCCATCATAAGTAATTTGATACGAAACTTGCCATTGGGCATACAGCGTTAGACTGCTTGTGGGCGTGATGGTCTGCCCTACATTGAGGGAAGTGCCAGAGCCATTGGCTTGTGTATTCCAACGAATAAAATTATGTCCTGTCTTGTCTAATGTGCCTTGAGGGGTTATTGTAGTAGAAAATCTTTTTTGAAAATAAGAAAAGTTGGTAGGAGGCGCACCGCTTGTGTGCCCATTGCCTGTATAAGTAACGTGAGTTGCGTAGTATTGTATTAAAATTATTGGTGTTAAAAATTGTAAAATCTTGTCATAAGTGCTATATTTGTAATCATTCACACTACAAATCGCTTTTTATGAAAGATTTTACGATTGCAATTTACTGCTTTATTGACGATTTA
>JAAFJK010000244.1 GCA_013298105.1 Cytophagales bacterium | reverse complement strand
TATCGAGCTTTTACGCGGTTAGGCAATACCAACAGACGCTTACAGCGTGGCTTCGCGTGAGTGAAATTATCATGTTATTTTATTTTCAACGCTTATCAAGGTCTTCAACCACCCGCAACGTTAAAAATAAAAAATAGAAAATGACAAATTATATAGCAGTCTGATAAATTTTATGCCCCTTGCCTACGCGCTATGGCAGAGGCAAAAGCTATGCCCGAAAGGATAATCACTATCCAAGGTCCTGTAGGCATACGCGGGGCAGTATAAGAAATATACGCACCAAACACACCCGAAACCGCCCCTATCAGTGCCGCCAAGCCAAGCATGACCTTCAGGGAGTTTGTCCAATACCTTGCTACCAAGGCAGGCGTAGTAAGCAACGCCACCAAAAGCACCACGCCCACCGCTTGAATACCTATCGAAACTACCGCTACCGTAAAAATCGCTATCAACGTTTCCCAAAAACGCACCGCATAGCCATGCGCTTGGGCATATTGTGTATCAAAAAGTATGAGCCGAATCTGTGCATAACCTACCCAGACCAAACCCAAAACCAACATTGCGACTATAAAAAGAGGCAACAAATCATCTGAAGTAGTGGCGACTATTTTCCCAAACAAGAAGCGGTCGAGTCCGCTTTGTTGGCTATAAGTCTGGTGCTGTGCATAGCTCAAAAGCGTAACGCCCACCCCATAAAAAACAGCCAAAACCAACGCCAAAACTGTGTCGGTTTTGAGCTTTGTGTGCTTCGTAAGGTAGCCCACTATCCACCACGCCAATCCGCCACTCGCTATCGCCCCCAAACTCAAAGTAGCAGAATGTTTTACGCCTGTAAGCAAAAAAGCCACTACCACACCCGGTAGCATGGCATGGGCTATAGTATCGCCTACCAAACTTCTTTTTTGTAAATATGCAAAAACGCCCACACAGCCTGTAGTAGCTCCTATCAAACACGCGCCAATAGCTACCCAGCGCACGTTGGGGTCTGAAAGCGAAAGAAAATACAGTAGGTCTTGCACAGCGTAGGTAAGTTATTTCACAAATTTGATGATGTCTTGATTCAGCGCATCTGATTCTACCAGCCCATCTCTGAGCCGAATGATGCGGTGGGCGTGTTTGGCAATGTCTTCCTCGTGCGTAACCATGATGATGGTGTTGCCTTTGGAGTGTAATTCTTCAAAAAGCCCCATAATCTCATACGAAGTCTTGGTGTCTAAGTTCCCTGTTGGCTCATCTGCCAAGATGATACTTGGGTCATTGACCAATGCACGCGCGATGGCTACCCTTTGGCGTTGTCCGCCTGAGAGTTCGTTCGGGCGGTGCTTTGCGCGGTCGCCCAAGCCCACACTTACCAAAGATTGCATGGCTCTTTCGGTACGCGCGGATTTTGAATAGCCTGCATAGATAAGTGGAAGGGCTACATTTTCTAAGGCAGAACTGCGTGGCAATAGGTTAAAGGTTTGAAAAACAAAACCAATTTCTTTGTTGCGCGTTTCGGCAAGTTCATTGTCTGACATATCACTTACATCTTGCGCATTCAGGATATACTTTCCGCGCGTGGGGGTGTCCAAACAGCCCACAATGTTCATGAGTGTGGATTTGCCAGAACCTGAAGGACCCATGAACGCCACGTATTCTCCGCGTTGGATTTGGATAGTTACAGATTTTAAGGCGTGGACTTGTTCTTCGCCCATGATATATGTTTTGGCTATGTCGTGCGTTTCTATGACGAGAGGCATACGTATTTTGGGTTTATTTCTTTGTAATAAACTGATAATGAAATATTTAATCTGCTACTTTACAGTTTTTATTTCAAACCTGTCCTTTGCTGTTAGTGATTTTTTTTTAGAAAAAATTACGTAATATTTTTAATTTTCTTGAATATTGTGTAATTTGGCAGGAAATTAATCCACGAAACTCTTTTTATTATGGCATCTTTGAATTTTCAACAAGATGGTACGCTTGAAGGTGTAGATGAAGAAGGCGACGACAAGGCTTTCTACAATGGACAGCCCGTACAGTTCATAACAGGCTCACAGCTCAGACAATATGCGGCTACAGTATATGCAGAGGCAGGAAGCACAGGACTTCTCAAGCAAATGGGTTACTCCAATATAGAGCAAGAGATGAAGCGCGAAACGTTTGCTATCGCCTACACTATGTTCATGTATGCTATGACAAGGGGGGCGGCTGTAAAAAAAGCGGGACAATTCTATGGCTTGAACCAACTTCTTACAGATTCTAATTATACCAAAGGCATCGTAAGTGCTGGACACAACGAATATTTTAGTGCAGGAGGCGACCAGACGAGGCGCAACTTAGCTACCCTTGCCGTTATCAAACTTTTTACACGCAACACAAGTGATGTTACAGATGTGATTGAAGGACTGAATGGCGCGATGTATTGGGACGGCAATGACCTATTCAGGCTCTTTACCAATCACTTCAGAGCCAAAAACGGCTTCGAGCTTGGCGACCCCGCGCATGGGCAACTTTACAGAAATATCACCACGCTTTATCGCCAAACCGTAAACCAAATCACAAGTAGCCCTGCCTCGAATCCAAACGTTACTAAAACAGGCAGGAGATATACTTATCTTTCTACTTTTACGGCAGGCGGTACTATATTTTTCAAACTTCACCCTGAAGCTACCAAGCAAGGCATCGCTTGGTAACAAATGTTTGTGTAATATGCGCATATTCAAATTTGGCGGTGCGTCTATCAAAGACGCACCTTCGTTGCAAAATATGCAACAAATCATCAAACAATTTGGGCAAGGTCAGCCACTGCTGGTAGTCGTATCTGCTATGGGCAAGACTACCAACGCATTAGAAGGTATTTTGGAGGCTTTTTGGGAAGGCGATGCCTATCAAATACAAGTAGAAGAATTGTATCTTTTTCATAAAAAAATAGCCGATGCGCTGTTTTGGGACAAAAAACACCCAGTTTTTGCAGATTTAGTTACTTATTTTGAGGCATTGCCCAAAATACTTGTCCGCACACCCAAGACAAACTTCAACGAACTCTATGACCAAATTGTAAGTTTTGGAGAACTCATATCCTCCATGATAGTAGCGCACTCACTCCACAACGAAGGACTGCCGATACTTTGGCAAGATGCACGCAAAATCATCAAAACAGATAACAACTGGCGCGAAGGCCACTGTAGATTGGGTAGCCACACAAACTGAAGCGGATAGCATACTTTTGCCTATTTTGAAAGAAAAAAAATAGTGCTTACGCAAGGTTTTATAGGCGGCACAGCCGATGGCAAAACTACCACACTTGGGCGCGAAGGCTCAGATTATACAGGCGCGATATTGGCAACTTGCCTACGCGCCGAATCCTTGACGATATGGAAGGACGTAGCGGGTGTACTAAATGGCGACCCCAAAAGACTGCCTGATGCCCAACTTTTTGCCCAACTTTCCTACCAAGAAGCGGCAGAAATGACTTATTATGGGGCTTCAGTCATTCACCCAAAGACCATCGCGCCTTTGCGAGCGCATACGATACCACTTTATGTGAAGTCTTTTTTGATGCCCCAAAAAACAGGCACTTGCATCAATAGCGTACAAGCCCACAAGTTTGTGCCTGCTGTGATGTATAAGGGCAGGCAAGTTTGGGTGCATTGGGCGCATAAAGATTTTGCGTTCATGAGTGAAGAACAAATCAGCGAAATATTGAAGCAATGCCACAAAGCACAAGTGGGTGTATATGTGATGCACCGCGAAGCGTTCGCACTTCATATTTGCACAGACGACCGCCCCGAAAAGCTCGAGCAAGTTATCAAAGCCACGAAAGCACATTTTACACTCATACTTGAGGAGGGTGTAGAGCTACTCACTGTCAAAGGAGGAGATGATGCGTACATACAAAACCTTGTCCAACACCACACGCGGCTTTGGGAGGCAAGGCAGGGGAATTTTTATCAGGCAGTGTTGCGCATACAAAAAAATTAACAATCCACCCAGTTTTTTGTTATTTCTTTATAACAAAAAACCGTCCCATGCACATTACCCTCAAAACCAAAGTACAACAAATGCCTTCAGAAGTATTCGAGGGTTTTACAGAAGCCTTGTTTCTGAAACTTGCGCCTCCTTTTCCGCCTGTGCGTTTGGTAAGATTTGAAGGAAGCGAAGTAGGCAATGTAGTGGAACTTGAGCTGAATTTTATCTTCTTCAAAAATACGTGGCAA
The DNA here is from genome assembly GCA_013298105.1 of Cytophagales bacterium. Lineage (GTDB taxonomy): Bacteria > Bacteroidota > Bacteroidia > Cytophagales > Microscillaceae > RDXI01. Next base: position 4,201 of record JAAFJK010000244.1, on the reverse strand, counting down.
AGCCTCATTACTGCCCAAGAAAAAACACAAGAGGAAATTTATTTTATAGATGAGGGCAAGAAATTGCCCTTCTTTTTGTGCACTTGGAGGCACAAGCACCGCATCTGTAGGCAAGGAACAGGTAGCCAAATCATTGACGAGATTAGTTACAAAAGCCCGTTTTGGCTTTTGGATTACTTGCTGTACCCTGTGCTGTATTTTCAGTTCGCGTACCGCAAACCAATTTATAGAAGGGTTTTTAAAGTGGCTCAAAAATAATCGTCCCCCCTCTGTAAACCCCAGCGCTGTTAGGTTCTATTTTTCAGCTTCTCCCCACCCCCTCTCCAGAGGCAAGGGGCAGGGGGAGAGGCTGAAACAGTAGAAAATTTTGTGTGTAATTTGCTTACAAAAAGAACTTAACGGCTCTGCCTGTAAACCCGCCCCCCGTTTACCCTATTTCCTTACCAATTTGCCCAATTTTCTCTTACATTTGGCACAGAGACTGTCCGATTCTTTGTCTAAAGCCACAAGCGCGTTTGTGAGGTCTGCCGCAGACATAAAGCAAGTGTTTTTATGGGGGCAATGGTCTAAGCCAAAGTTATGCCCTATCTCATGTCTGGCTACTTTGGAGAGTCGACTATGCAGTCTTTCGGTGCTTGGGTTGTCAAAAATACGCAATCTATAGCTCGACACTACACACGCCTTGCCTGCCAGATAGCCCAAGCCAAAAATGCCCCAATCCGCGTGCATCCACACAGGAAACATGATTTGTCCTTCGCCTTTTTCGTAGCGGTTTGTGGTCGTGATGTCCACATCAGCCACGCCCAGCACATAGTCGGCTTTATTGAGTTTTTCGCGCTTTAGGAAACGCAAAAGACTATCTGCCCTGTAGCGCAAAGGCAGGGCAGATTTGATAGCCTTGCCTACCGCCTCATTTGTGGTGTAGGCAGGAAAGGGCGTGGCAGGCAAGATGCGTATCTCCAAATCATAATACCGCAAAAGTGTGGCTTTGATAGCTTCTACTTCAGCTATAGCTACTTTGCCCAAAGGTACAAGGTGCAAAAGTTTTGGTTTGAAAGGCTTGCTTTGAAAAACCTTGCCTGCCTGCTCACAACCCAGCAAGACCGCAAAAATACACAGCCACAGATAGCCTATCATTTTTTTCATGTAGATTAAATATTTGATTAGTAGGTTTTTATATCAATAAAATGTCCATACTTTGTTTTTATTACTTCTAATATTTGCAAATTTATAAAAAAAGTTGTTTATTTGTTCCATGATTTCTTCACAGGCTTCTTTGCAAGTAGGTATATTTGGTACTTTTCAAGACGTGCGCTATCAAATCATAGGCGCGGGTGCTTGGAATATGGACTATCTTGAGTATTATTCAGGTGAGGACGGTTCAGGGTATGCGCAAGCCTACTGGAACTATATTGAATGGATACTTTTTGATGTAGCAAACAATCGTGTGGCGTATCTGATAGAAGACCGCGAAGGTTTTACGTTCAGCACTGCCTACGAGCCTGTAAAAAAGATTATTCCTAAGTTTCAAAAAGACCAATTTGTGGACTTTGCAGGCAAGAAAGAGTTTCGTATCATAGAATACGGCACTGCCTATTTGCAAGAGTTTCAAGGAGAAAATGGCTATCCTGAATTTCCTGAACCCCAATCTAAACATTTTTACTTATACCAAAATAGTGGCATAAAATACAGTGTAGAAGTTCCCTTGAATGCGCATGGCGAGGAACTTCCCCAAGAGTGTGATTATTACAAAGCCCAAAAAATAGGGCTGGGCAAGGTCTTAGAAGCCTTCAAAGACAATCCGCATATCCAAAAAAAGCAAATGCTTCACAGCAATCTCCAATTTGCGACACTTGCGGCAAGACTAACGGCTTGGGTACTGTTTTTTTTATTTTGCTATTCGTTTTTTGCCTATTCTTTGGTATTTAAGCATACTTTCAATATCACAAATGGCACGTTAGATTCGCTTGGTATGCCTACCCGCATGGATACGCTTGTGGAGTTTTTCTCACCCACTTGGGATATAAAACAAGGCAATGAAGTCTATCTGATAGAAACTCAAGCCACTTTAGCCCCTATGCTCATAGGCAAAAACCCTTGCACCATGTACGTACAGACTGCTATCATAGCCGAAGATGCAGGCGTAGTAAACCAAATGGCGGAGGAGTTTTGGGCAGAAACAGGCTATGATTCAGATGGCGCGTGGAGTGAAAGACAAACTACCAACTCCATGCACGTGCGGGCTGAAAAGGCAGGCAAGTTCTCAGCATGGCTGAATGTAGAACGTACACCTGATATGCTCGAGTGGACTGCCACCGTAGAAATAGGTGTTCATAAGTGCCATTTCCTTTGGTGGTATGTGATGACCTACTGGCTCATTGCGCTCGCTATCAGGGGTGTTTTGGGTGTTTTTTCAGATACTTGGACAAAACAGTCCTTCCAAAAATAAATTTACTCAAAATATGACTATCTCAGAAGCCCAAAAAATAATCGATACGTGGATAAATACCACAGGCATACGCTACTACAACGAACTGACCAATACGGCTATTCTGATGGAGGAAGTGGGCGAGGTGGCACGCCTGATGGCGCGAATCTATGGAGAACAGTCTTTCAAAGAAAGCGACAAAGACCACGACCTTGCAGACGAGATGGCTGATGTGCTATTTGTGCTGATGTGTCTGGCAAATCAAACGGGCATTGACCTTACGGAAGCTCTCCAAAAAAATCTTGAAAAGAAAACCAAGCGCGATACGGAACGACACGCGCAAAATCCAAAACTCAAGTAAAAATAAAATAGACTTCTTTTGGAGAAGGGCGGGGTTGAGGTATCAAAAAAAATCATTTATTTTCCACGTTGTCAATGGTCGCAGACCTTGACAATCGTGGAAAATAAAAGTTACTTTTTATCTGCTTTATAGTCAGCGTTTAATCCTTTTACTACATCAAGCGTAACATCATAGCTATCTTGTCCATACATCATACCAGAGAGCGCGGCGGCTTTTGAATATGTAAAGATGAAAGTATAGCCATTTTGCTCTGCATATTTTTTTATGAAGGCATTGATATTGTCCATGAGTTTTTTGTTCATGCCTTGTTCAGCTTTGTATAGGTCAGTTTCAGCTTGTTGTTGTTGTTGGACAAGCTCGCGCCTTTTGAGTTCAAATTCTTGTTCTTTGAGTGCGATTTGTCTTTCGTTTGCTTTGGCTTCGCCTACAGGCATACTTTCGAGCGTTTTTTGAAAGTTCGTAACTTCAGTCTGAAAACTATTGCCTCTGGTGCGCAAGTCTGATTCTTTGATACGTCCTTGAGTTTCAAAATCCTTTTTCATTTCTTTGTACACGAGGTACTTTTCCATAAGCGTATCCACATTCACATACGCGAACTTAGGCTGGGCATTTTTGTCTTCCACTTTAGCGGGGGTAGGCAAGGACTTTTCGTTTTTTTTGTTGGGTTCTGTGTTTTGGCAAGCTACCAATGCTACCAAAGTAGCCAACACGAATACACTGAAAATACGCACTTTTTGTAAAAGGTTTTGAGTGAAACAAATAAATAAGGTTGCAAAGATAGCTTTTTTCTTGGAAAAAGCGCAACAGTGCAAAAGAAATAACATATAGCTTTTTTCTTGAAAAAAGCGGGTTCTCTGACAATTTTTGTGGAAGCAACGTTGTACCAACAGGCTGGAAGCCTGTTCTACAGAATATTCCGCAATAACTTTTGAATAACTCAAAAAATAAAAAAAAATATCATGTAAGTTTTTGAAATAAAACCAAAACTTTCTATCTTTACAAAGTGTTACAAACATATAAAGTTAGGTTAAATTTTATCTAAGCACTATGAAGACGATAGTTTATTTTTTGCTTTTATTGATATGTACCTTACCTGCCTACGCGCAAGGTGATAAAAATAATGACTGCACTACCGCCCGCACCATTTGTGGCAATCTGAATCTCGGACTCGACAACATCAATGGCAAAGGTATCAATGACTTTGCCAATCCAAATAATCAAAATGGTTGCATGGGAAACGAAAATCAATCGGCTTGGTATGTATTCTATATACAAGAGGACGGCGTTTTAAAATTAGACATTTTACCAAATGGCAGTACAAATACTGATTATGATTTTGCTGTATTTGGTCCAAACGTAACCTGTGATTCTTTAGGTAGCCCTGTACGTTGTAATTTTGCAGGTACTGCTCC
>JAAFJK010000699.1 GCA_013298105.1 Cytophagales bacterium | reverse complement strand
AAGGCAGGCAAGCCCGCTACTACTATAGCCGATAGGTAAAAAAGCGCGTAAAAAAGCGCACCTATTTGTACGTGTCCCCAATATTCTTGAAAAACAAGCTCAATGTGTTGCCCAAAAACATACAACGTGAGCATATTAAAAAGCAAATGCGGAAAGTCAGCGTGCAAAAAACCGCCTGTAATAAACCGCTCATATTCTCCCTTTTTTTGGATTTGATAAGGATAGTACAGATAACGTTCGCGCATATAGTTATCTGAAAGTGCCAAATAACTCACGATACAAGTCGTAATGATAAGCAGGGCGTTCATGTTCAAAGTCAAGCCCCCAAGCTGAATAAGTAAAAGCATATTAGTCTATGTAAGATACTTTTGCAAAGATACACAATTTTCAAGATTTCAACAAATCATAAAAAAATAACGTTTTCGTATAAAAAATTAAAAGATTTTAGCAATATTGAAAAAAAAGAAGCATTTTTGCAGTGTATAAAAATAAACTCATTTTTCCTTTTGCTCATTGAGCAAAAAGAAAAGTAAGTGTTATATGACATTTTTTGTGGGAAGGACGTGCCAAAGCTCGTTGGTACAGTCCTCGTACTTCAAACCTCAAACTTCGCACCTCCTTTATGCTTTATTTGCAACTTGCTTTTCAAAAATTTTACGGAAAATACCGCTCTGGCTCCATACTTTTCTTTGTGATACTTTCAGTCATTTTGGCGGATTATATATTTACGCACCTTATCAATGACTATCTGACCACTGTTCATATCTATATCAAAAGAAGAAATTTAGAAGTTTCGATAGATTTTGCCCCCGAAATTTGGCTGGGACTGTTGGGGCTTGTGTTGGGTACACTCATTATCGTAATCTCGGTAGCCTCACAGAGTACCCCCAAACTGATTGACCTTTATACGAATGACGAGCTGAGTTTGATGTATATTTGGTATATCGTGGTGGGGACAGTGCATAATATGTTTTTGCAATTTTATAGCAAAGTCGACCCCGATTTTGCCAAAACAAGTATGTTTTTCAATACCTATATGCTACTGCCTATCGCGCTTTTGATAGCTGTACCGTATGTATTGTATATCCTACTTTATACCAAAACAAGCAACGTTATCAGAAAAATCTATAACAACAATCTCCAACGACTGCAAAGTGTAGTAAGTATGGCAAAAATGGGACTGCTTGATGATAAAACGGTAGGCAAGTTTCAATTCCACTCCTTTGAAGCCTTAAACCAATTTGATGACCTTTTGGCGTATGTATCGTTCAAAGAACCCAAAGGCGACATCATGAACAAAATTAGCCTCTCTATCCAAAACTATATCCGCTACAAAAAAGAAGTTCGAAACTACAAAAGTGCCAATCTATTCTTCAAAATATCCCAGTTGGTAGCCACAGATGTATCTTTCAAGACTATGACTGCCCAATTCGAAGAAATGGAGAAAAATCAAACTTTCTATGAACAAAAAGGCTTCCGACTGCTCGGCAATGCCTACATCAAACTCATAGAGGAAGATGAATTTGACCTTGCCTCCCTCTGCGGCTACGAGTTATCCCAATGTGGCAAAGTAGCTATAGAAGAAAATGACATAGATTTGATGAAAATCGTACTCATCAGGTTCAATACATTGATGCGCTTTGGCATCAAACATGGCTTAAAAAACAAAGAAGCCCGCAATCTTTACAATGCAGTCTTTCACTACAGCGGATACATTCACTACATCATAGAATCCAAAAACGAGGCTATGATTCGTGAAAGTTGCAAGTATTTTAATATTTATGTAAACGAAATATACAGGCATAGCAGAGGAGAATCGGCTTTTATCTTCTTGGTAGATGCTTTTACATGGGAGTTCAAACGTATTTTGATAGAACTTTATAAGCATGACATTGATGTAGCGTTGCAAAAAGATATTTTGGCTCTTTTCTTGCGCATAGACAACCTCGCTGATGCCTACGAAGAAAATCCTATCCAAAACCGTAAATTCAGTGGAGGTGTGCGCGGTTTTCAAATTGCACTTGCGCTTTTCTATCTCAGAGAAGGACAAGAAACACTTGCCCGAAATATCATTGAAGACATTTTGCAAGACCACCAAAGCATGGATACAGACGTATTGCGCAAAACTGTCCACACAAGTTGCGAAAATCTCAACCGCTCTACGCCTACTTTTTGGGAAGATACAGATAGAGGAAACTCAAACCTTTATTTTTCAGAAGATAAAGAACAAATCCCTATCTTCCTAAAACTATTTGACTTATACATCAATCAAAAAAAGCAAGACAGCGACCAGAATGTGTATGCGCAGTAGGGTAGAAAGGTAACAGGTTTATGGGTTTGCAGGTAAACAGGCTTACGAGAAAACGG
>JAAFJK010000215.1:2492-9378 GCA_013298105.1 Cytophagales bacterium | reverse complement strand
CATGAACGCGCCTGGCACGCCATGCCCTGTACAATCCACCACAGCCACCACGTGCTTATTGTCAAGAACCGTATGCCAATAAAAATCACCCGATACTATGTCTTTGGGCAAATAAATCAAAAAGAACTCCTCCGCAATCGTGGCTAATTCGTCCATTTTGGGCAAAATAGCCTCTTGCATACGTTGGGCATATTTGATACTCGCGGTGAGGCTGTGATTGATGTGCGTAAGTTCGGCATTGGCTTGGGCAAGGTCTGTAGTCCGCGCTTCTACTTTTTGCTCCATTGTGTCGTACAGCAAGGCATTTTCGATAGATACCGCCATTTGCGAACTGAGCATATTTAGTAGCTCTACGCGCTGATGTGTAAACGCGCCTTCCACTTGGCTATGCTCCATGTAGAGTACCGTTTGGACTTTGCTTTGGTGGACTACAGGCATACAAAGTACAGATTTTATCTTATGCTGTTGCAAGTAGGCATCACTACTGAAGCGCGTATCTTTTTGGATATTGTTCGAAACTATAGATTCTTGAGTGCGGTACGCGCTTCTGATGATGCTCAATGGCAACTTGTCTTGATTCGTGAGCAAATGGTCTTTGGCTACATAAATGGTAGGTACATGAATGTTTGCCTCAGCTATGATGAATAGCTGTCCATCGCGCTCTTGTATGAGTGTAGCACGTTCCGCGCCTGCATTTTCCATCAATACGCTTGTCATTTTGCGCAAAAGCGACTCCAATTTTATCTCCTCCGAGATAGCCAAAGATGCCTTCATCACACTGCCCAAATCCAGCATATTCGTGCCATAGCTACCTCCAAGGATAGTGTTTTGCATGAGCGTTTGCCCCAGTGAGGTAGTCGTTTCAAAGGCTTGCGAAATGGTAGAAGTAAGTGCCAAAATATCTTTGTATGCTTCACGCATTTGCTGGATTTTAGTTTCCGCGCCCCATATTTTGTAGTTGTAGATGGCTTTTTGGAGGTATATTTTGGCTATGTCAATCTTTTTCCGTTTGAGGTAAAAGAGGGCTGTGAGTTCGCAGGCAAGGGCTTCATCTTGCACAAATTCCTGCATCTGTGCTTGCTGAATCGCCTCGTCATACAAGTCCATCGCCTTGCCTACCTCGCCGCGTATATTCGCCAATTCTGCCTCAATAGTAAGGTATTGATGCAAGAAATTTTCGGGACAATTTTCTACCCAAATCTTCATTTGGGCTTGATTTTTTTCTACTTGTTCGATAAGTTCGGGGGCATTTTCAGGATTTTCTTCACGCAAAATACCACAAAGCGCGAGGCTGTGATTGCTGTTCTGAAACCAATTCCATTCTGAACCAAAGACAGACATCATCACGTCCCTTGCCTGCCCTGTGTAGGCAAGGGATTCCGCATACTGTGCGTGGTATATGTGCAAACGCGCTTTCAGGGGTGCGTAAATCGCCAAAAAGATGGGCAGGCTTTCAAAAGTATTCAAATAATAGGCTTCCTCAAACTCGTCATTGTCAAAACTATACAGGCTTTTGCTTTTGCCCAAAAGGTTTTTGACGTAAGCATTTACGACTATTCCAAGCTGGGCAATTACGTTATTTTTGATGCTTAGTTGGACTGCCATGTACTTGTCCACTTCTGCCTCTATGGTAGGCAAGGGCAAACCCGCTAAGACTTGATGCCTTGCCGAAACGCAATGCGCATAACCCGCATAGCCAAAATTCCCACTTGAAAGACTTGCTTCAAAGGCGGTTTTAAAGTAAGGCAAACCCGCTCTTATGGGCTTGCGCCAATGATACAAAAAAATCCCCATCAAGTGATTGATAGCTCCTTTAGTTTTGATGTCTTGGTTCAGGTCATTGAGTTCAGTAGATATTTTGCCAAGTGCGTACCCCAGCGCGTAATTGCCTGTACCCGAAGCCACAAAGTTCGCATGGGCTATATACGCCCAAACCGTTTCGGGCGTGTTGCCATGTTTGATGCTGATATTTACCATTTGGCAGGCAAGCAAAAGTACCAAATTCATATCGCCTGCCATATAGCACGAAGTCCAGCCGATGTACATGATTTCTACGGCTTCTATCATCTCCTCGTCTTGCATGGCAGGCAAGGTGCGCAAATTTTCCACTCCGCCTATTTGCTCAAGGAGTGCGTCCATTTTTTGTAACTCTGCCTGAAAAACCGCCACCTTTTCGCTGTCTTCGGTAGGCAAGACAATGTGCATCAATGCCAAAGACAAACGCGCTATTTTTACAGCTTCTACATATTTTCCGCTACTTTCATAGAGTAGCATAATCATGTTATAGACTTTTATTTTTTGAAGCCTTGTTTGGGATTTTTCAATCAAGATTTGGAAAATCTGTTCAGCTTCTTCTTTATTGCCACTCAAAAAAAGACTGTCTGCCAAGTATTTATGCAACTGAAAACAAAGCTGGAAATGATTTGCCCAACTTTCCTCCCCCAATACCTCAAGTCCGCATTTGGCATATTCCAAAGCTGAACTATGTGCGGTTACTTTTTGGGCTTTTGCGGCGGCTTTGAGGTCAAGGGTAGCCAAGCGCAATTTTTCTTCTTCTGACTGAATCAGTTTGCGCCCTTTGTTGTAATAATTCGCTACATCACAAGGATTGTCTTCTTGACTTTCATACATCATGCGCCCTATTTTGAGGTTTACGGCTTCTTTGTAATCCTCGTCTGCCAGATAGTAGCAGGCATATTGCACTCTGTCGTGCAAAAACTTAAAATATACCTCAAAGTCTATATCAGATTCATCTACAGCATAGTGCGTATTTTGATAAGGCAATATAAAACCTTGTTCTAAGGCTTCGAGCAGGCTACTTCGCGTGTCTATTTGGTTTTTTCCGTACAGTTCGCTGAGGAGTTTTAGCCCAAAAGTTGTCCCCACACAAGAGGCTAATTGCAGGAGTTCTTGAGTTTCTTCGGGCAAAGACTTGATGCGTGCCGTCATCAAATCCAATACATTGTGGCTGATAGGCAGTTGCGCAATTTTGGCGTTGTCCCAAAGCCATTTTTGTAAATTGTAGCTATACGCAATGTGTCCACCTTCATAAAGATTTTGCAAAAACTGAGATACAAAAAACGCATTGCCTGATGTTTTGGTCTTGATAAGCTGTGCCAGCGCGTCTATCTCTGTGCTTTCAGTCTGAAATGTATCTTGCAAAAGTGTCGTGATATGTGGCAATTCTAACTCTTGCAATTCAATAAAATCTAAGGGTGTGTTTGTCTTTTTGATGTCCTCAAGACAAAGCATAAAAGGGTGAGATGCTGTAACTTCATTGTCGCGGTATGCCGCAATGATAAGCAAGTGAGGCGTTTGAACAAGTTGCGAAAGTAAGTTCAGGCTCGAAGTATCTGCCCACTGCCAGTCGTCAATAAATAGCACCAAGGTATGCTTAGGAATACTTAAATCCTTGAAAAAACGCTGAAAAACGTGGTTGAATCTATTTTGTGTTTCTACGGGAGGCAAGGGCATGGGTTCGGCTTGTTTGCATATGATAAGCTCAAGGCTTGGGATAAGCTGTGTAAGTACACCCGCATTTTCGCCCAATGCCTCCATGATTTCGCGTTTCCAGTGCGCCAACCGCTTGTCGGACTCTCCCAAAAGTTGTTGCACAAAACCATTGATAGCTATAATGATGGCACTGTAAGGCACATCACGCTGGAATTGTTCGAACTTGCCTGCCAAAAAATAACTGCGCTTTTCGGTTACAGGTCTATATAGCTCGCCTACAAGTTTGGTCTTGCCTACCCCAGATTTGCCTGTTACTAACAAAAAGCCATAACCACCTTCTTCTGTATTTTGGAAGGCTTGCAGGAGTTTTTGTCTTTCCTGCGCTCTGCCATACAGTTTTTCTGGGATATGAAAATTGGCATTAAAATCTTCTGTACCCAATTCAAAATCAGCTTGTTGCAGTTTTTCTAATCCGCCTTGCTCAAAAATAGCGACACATTTTTGCAAGTCCTGCCTTAGTCCAAGTGCGGTCTGGTAGCGTTCATCTATGTTTTTGTTGATGAGCTTCATCACTATTTTGGAAAGTATGGCAGGGACTGTAGGTATTTTTTCTTGGGGTGTTTCGGGTATTTTGGCTATGTGGCTGTGTACCAATTCGATGGAGTTGGTGGTTTCAAAGGGCAGCGAACCTGTTATCATTTGATAAAAAGTAATGCCCAAAGAATATAAATCTGAGCGTGAATCTATGCTATGATTCATGCGTCCTGTTTGTTCGGGCGCGATGTAGGCAAGTGTGCCTTCGAGTTTTTCGGGAGCTTCTATTTTTTGTGTTTCTTTTTTGGCTACAGTGGCTATGCCTAAATCAATGATATACACTTGTGCATCAGCCCCCCAAAGCAAATTGCGGGGGTTGATGTCTTTGTGAATGATACCAAATTTATGAATCTCTGCCAAGATAGTGCAGGCTTGGACAGCCAAATGCAAAAAATGGGGTGTATCTAAAGTGTTTGCGTTGATGATTTCTTCAAACGAACTACCCTCGATGTACTCCATCACAAGCGCGTGGCGATTGTTTATTTTTTTCTTCTGCAATACTTTTCGCACCCCCACGATATTGAAGCGTTGGGTAAGCTCTGCTTCTTCGTTGAAGCGAGCTATAGAAGATGAGGAAGGAAATGGGCTATTCAATATCTTGACAGCCACCTTTTTCCCTGTAGCGAGGTCTGTGCCACTCAGCACAATGCTGTTGTTGCTTTGGTAAATCTCCTCTATATCGGTTAAGTTTTCTATAGTTTCCATTGAGTTTAAAAAGTATATCCAAATTTTGATATGTAAATTAGCGTATATATTTGAATATCCAAATTTTTAGGTTTATTTTTTTTGTTGCAAGTGCAGTTGTGGTGTTACTAATCAAATTTACAATAAGCTGATTTTCAAATACTTAGAAAAATAAAAATAAAAAACGCGCATTATTTCCAAAAAAAAGTTAAAAAAAAAACGTTTTTTTTTTGTTTTTAGATTTTCAGTAGTATATTTGCATAACATACTAAACCAATTACCAACCATTTTCATTCTTTTACATGAAAAAGACCCTTTTATCTCTCTTGTGTGCTTTGTTTATGAGCGCATCTGTTTTTGCAGTAACAGCTACTGACCCAAACAAAGACAAACAACCTACTTCAGTGCAAACACTTTTGCAAACACTTACAGTAGAGGAGTTCATCAAACTTACTCCTTCTGATGTACGCAAAAAAACAGGCACAAAACTTTCTATGAAAGAGGCTTTTGCCATGAAAATGATGCAAAAGAAACTCAAAAAAGAAATCAAAGGCACCGAAAAAACTAAAGGTGGCGAGAAAAAACAACTTATCGCGTTTATTCTTTGCTGGTTGTTAGGTGGTCTTGGTGTACACCGCTTTTACACAGGACACATCGCAGTAGGCGTAGTACAGTTGCTTACTGGTGGTGGTTGTGGTATCTGGTGGTTGATTGACTTTATCCGTATCCTTATCGGTAACTTCAAAACAAAATCAGGCGAAGAATTAACTCCATGGTAATTTGGAATTCCCGACTGGCAATAAGCCTGCGCCTGATAGCGTACATAGTCATACCGATTGTACTTCTCATACTCCCTGCCGATTATTTTGACAAAGGAGAAAGCATTTGTATTTCAAGAACCCTTTTTGATATAGAATGTTATGCTTGTGGACTTACAAGGGCGTGTATGCACTTGATTCATTTTCAGTTCGTAGATGCTTATTACTTCAATCCTTTGAGTTTTGTAGTATTTCCTTTACTTGCCTGCCTTTGGGCAATGTGGTGCTGGAACGATACAAAACTCTATAAAAAGCACCACTTGGTGGCTAAATAATCAAAAAACGCGCTAAAATTTAGCGCGTTTTTTGATTTATAAACGTAAATATACATTTTAAGGAATGGGCAAAACTTTCTTGTCCTTGAAGGTAGAAAGGATAACCATAGACTGCATATTGCTGATTTCTTCAATTTCGCTGATTTGTTCAAGAATAAGTTTTTGGTACGCTTGAATGTCAGGCGCGATGACTTTGAGCAAAAAATCACACGAGCCTGTGATATGATGACATTCTATCACGCTATCAATCATATTGATACGCTCTACAAAAGCATCAATGATAGATTTTTTGTGGCTTTGCAAAAATACCTGCACAAAAGTTGTTACGCCTAAGCCTACTTTTTCGGTGTCCAACATAGCATGGTAGCTACGAATAAGCCCCAAGTTCTCTAATTTTTTTACGCGCTCCAGCGTAGGGGCAGGCGAGAGTCCAATCTCTTTGGAAAGTTGCGCGTTAGTAATTTTAGCATTTTCTTGCAAAATTTGCAAGATTTTCTTGTCCGTACTATCGATTTTAATGGTTTTCATACAAAATAAATGGTTTTCTACTGCAAAGAAACAAAATTTTATTTGGAAAAAACAATTTATTGCGGAATTTTTTTAACTTTGCTTCAAATTTAATAAAAATATGAACTCCAAAACACTCAAACGTACTGTACTTGAGAGCGTGGTCATGTTGGCTTCGCGTGGTTCGGCTATCACGATGTGGGTAGGTCCTACACTTGCCTCCCACATCAGTCATCTTGTGATAAAGCCCGATTTTGATTTAGAGGCTACGCTGAACGAGCTTGAGCTGACATACGACATAGATGAACAGAATTTGGAAAAAATGTTTCGCGCTTTAGAAATTCAGAATGAACTTGAAGCGTTGAAAAAATCATTGGGAACGAGTAAAAAATAACGGTTGTCTGACAATTTTTATGGAAGTGCCGATTTTGTCATTGTGGGCAAAGCGAACAATCTCGTGATTCGCTCACAAATCGTTGATTCACAACGAGTTCCTTCGCTTCGCTCAGGATGACAAAGCGAGATCTAAATATGTCACAAAATCTTTATCATCTT